>DASVCM010000836.1:0-4729 GCA_036381635.1 Lacipirellula sp. | reverse complement strand
TTCGCCGCCGATGTCGAGGACGTCGGCGCCGTCGGCCACCAGTCGAAGGGCCTGAGCAGTTGCCGCCTGCGAATCAAGAAACCGGCCTCCGTCTGAAAAGCTATCGGGAGTGACGTTGACGATCCCCATCAAAAGCGGTCGTCGCGGGAGCTGCAGCGTGCACGTCCGCAGTCGCCACGACGTGGCTCGCGCTGGAAATCGCTCCGCCAAGGAAAGATCGTGAGCAGCCATGGCCCGAGCGTAACATCAGCCGGCCGCCGCCGCCAATCACCAGGGCTCTTCCATGGTCGTGACGATCTGCTGGGCCAGCCGCTCAATCGCCACCTGGAACTGCGACTCGACCGACTGGCCCGCTTCCGGCAAAAGGGCGGCCGTCTGGCCCATGGGAATGAAAAGCTCGGCTGGCAGCGGCACCGTCGTCGGGGGGCAAATTGGCTGCTGCCGGCGGTTCAGCCAGCTTACCTCGGCGGTCATGCTAATTTCGATCGCCCGGGGGTCGTCGTTCTGGTTTTCGACGGTCACCCGCTTCCGCTCACTCACGATACGCGCGGCCAGAATACTGTCGGCGTCGGGCGTGCCGACCACCTTGTACGGCGTTTTAGCCTCGATTTCTTTGATAATCGCCTCGGTAAGCCGTTCGCCGAGATCCCGCCGGAAGCTATCCGACTCGACCATGGGCACGTACACCGTCGCCACGTCCGGTGCGTAGAGCGTCTCGTTGCCGAAGCGATACGCGGCGCATCCAGGCGCGGCGACCACCGTCGCGAGTGCGAGAATAGCTAGATGCCGCGTCATCGCCGCACAGGCTGGGCGCCAGCCTCGTCGTCTTCGGTGGCGCCGGCGAGCCGCGTCTGGCCTTCGCCGGGGAGCGGCGTTTGCACGCCGGGGACCTGCTTCAACGGCACCTCTGCAATGGCTTGTCGCTCCTGGCTCTCCGGCAGCAGATCGAGCGCCGGGTCGAGAATGGACGACGGCCGTTCAGGCAAGCCGCCGATTTCTTCGAGCCGCTTGCGTGCGTCTTCGGCGAATTGAGAGTTCGGGTGGTTCTTGATGACCTCCGCATAGTAGTACCGGGCCGAACCGTACTCCTCGATGCCGTCGAAGTGCTTGCCCATGTTGAATTCGCGATTGGCAAGCTCGCGCCTTACCTGGGCGTCGATCTCAGCCAGCCGAGCCTTTTGCGGTTGATCAAGCTCGTCGGAAAACTGAATCTTGAGCTGCTTGACCAGGAGTTGTGCTTCTTCCAACGGCTTGCCGTCGTAGCTGGGGCCTTGATATTTACGAAGCTTGCACTGAAGGCCGAGGATGTGGGCGTCGTACTGGTGGTCGCTCCGCGGGTACTCCTTTCGGAGCACTTCGTACTGCAGGTCGGCGTCCCCCCACCGGCCGCGGAGGAAGTACGAATTGGCCATCGCCATAACGGCGTCGTCGGCCAACGGCCCGGTCGGGTCGTTTAGGCGAATGTTCTCGTACGCCTTGATCGAGCGGCCAATCGTATCGAACAGCGGCCGCGTCTTGTCGAACAGATTCGGCGTCGTGACCCAGTTCGGGTTGTAGTTGTGATACTGCTCCCAGTACCGCGCAATCGCAAATTGCCGGGCGATCACGTTGTCCAGATGCATAGAGTTGGGATATTTGCGAATCAGCTTCTCGTAGGCGTTGTTGGCCTTGGAGTACTTGTCTGCGAAGAAGTAGCTCTCCGCCAGCTTGAACATGGCGTCCTGCTCAATCTGCGAGTCAGGCCAACCCGCGGCAGCCTTCTTGAACGCCTTCGCGGCCTCGTTGTATTTCTGCAAGCGAAACAGGTTCTCGCCCTCGGCAAACGCCGCCTGCGCCTCCGTTTGGTCGGGGCCGAGGCCGACGGTTTCCTTGACGTCGCGCACGCGCTGTTGGAAATCGGCGTCGCCGAGCAGGCCGCCGCCCGTGTCTTTGGCCTCGACAACTTTCGCCGCCCGTTGGTTGATGGGCCGGCCTTCGTCATCGAAGTACCCCTCGACGCCCGGCACCGTCCAGCCCTTGCCCGGTCCAGCAAACACCTTCTTATGTTTGTTGGCCTTCCACCAGGCGGGCGTGCCGACCGGGGCCGAGGTTCCCATGCCTGGAAATTCCGGGGGCGCCGGCAGCTTCAGCGATGCGCAGCCGATCGTCAGCGGCAATGCAGCCGCGCAAAACGCCGACAGCAGGATTGTTTTGCGGTGCATGAACGACGACGAACGAGACAAGGTGCGGACCTCGCTGGCAGTGCGCGCAAGCAGGCCGGGGAAATGCGGGCGAACAGTAGGGCGCCCTGCAAGAAGCGGTCAAGACCAACCTGACCGGCTATATAGCCGAGCCATCCTGGCTGGGCGAACCCGGCCAGGATGGCCGGGCTATCTAGGCGCTTTCGCGTTGGCCATTGGGGAGCCGTTCAATCCGGACTCGATCGACGCGGCGGCGGGTCGCTTCAAGAACGCTGATGCGGACTTTTTCCTGCCAAACCAGTTCTTCGCCCGGCTGTGGAATGCGGCCCAACTCGCTAAAGACCAGTCCGCCGATGGTGTCGTAATCGCCGTCCTCGGGGAGTTCGAGGTTCATCGCCTCGTTGATCTCGTCGATATGCGTGCGTCCGAGCGCCTCGACGGTGTCGTTATCAATTCGCTCGATTTCGTCGACCGACTCGGGGTCATACTCGTCGTCAATCTCGCCGACGATTTCTTCCAGCACGTCCTCGATGGTCACCAATCCAGATACGCCGCCGTACTCGTCGAGCACCACGGCGATATGCGTGCGCAACTGCTGGAACATTTGCAGCAAGTCATCTACCGCTTTCGTCTCCGGCACAAACAGCGGCTTCCGCACAATCTCGCGAACGGGCGTTCGCGATTCGAGATCTCCGGTGGCCAATTCGGGAATCAGGTCTTTGCTATACAAAATGCCGACGATGTCGTCGCGAGTCTTATCGTAAACCGGGATGCGCGTATGCCCCGACTCGATGACCGCGACCAGCAATTGGTCCCACGGCATGTCGGCCTGCACCATGTCCATGTCGGTGCGGGGCGTCATGATTTGCGAAACGTAGGCGTCGGCTAGATCAATCACGCCTTCAATCATTTCGCGGGCTTCATCTTCAAGCAGGCCGCCCCGATGTCCCTCGCTGACGATCGTGCGAATCTCCTCTTCAATCGCCTGCTCGTCGACCTCGGCCGGCGTCCGTCCCAAGGCTCGGTGCAAAATCGTGTCGATCAGCTTGGCGCCCCAAGCCAGCGGCATCGTCAGCGCGGCCACCGCGCGCCAGAGGTTCCAAGTACGGTAAAGAAAGCCCTCGGCAAACACTCGCGCCCCGGCCCACGGCAGCCAGGTGCGGATCATGACCAGCACCAGGCCGATCGCCGCCGCAGGGGCCAGCAGCGCCATGACGGAATCACCGACCCAAAAACTCCACCGAGCGCCGACCCACGCGGCGCCGGCAATGATGCCCAGCGTCGCCGTGAACCCGCCGAGGATTTCGACGCCGAGGGCCACTTCCTCGTGATGCCTCAGAATCTCGCCAAACCGCTCAGGCTTGCCGCGGCGCGTACAGACTTCGGCCAATTCGTGCCGGGAAAACTGCCGGAGGGCGCGATACCCGAGATTCAACAACGCCGTGGCCAGCAGCGACAGACAGCTAACCCAGAACAACGTCGGGGATGTCACGGCGAATCGTCCTCCTCGTCTGCACCGTGCCATCGCGAATCATGTGCCGAGAGCGTTACGCCCAGTCTCGCCAGCACGGCCGCCTCGGCCTTCCGCATCTCGGCGGCTTCATCCGCGGCTTTATCGCGATATCCAACCAAATGGAGCGCCCCGTGAACCACATACAGCAAGAGTTCGTCAACTCCGGACCAACCCGCTTCCTCGGCGCAGCGATTGGCCGTGTCGATGCTGACGACCACTTCCCCCTCCAGCCGGTGAGGTTGATCTTCCAGCACAAAGCTCAACACATCCGTCGGATAGTCGTGCTCGAGAAACTGCCGATTCAACTGGTGAATCGCCGCGTCATCGACAATCGCTACGCTCACCGAAACATCGCGGTACGATGAATCCGCAAGTGCGACTCGGGCCGCAGCTTGGACGCGATCGACATTAACGTCGGCGTCCGTCTCGTTCGTGACGACCACGCTGAGCACACGCAGTGGAGGCGTCGTCTGGTTCGAAGCCCGGTCTCCGTTGAGATGCAAATCAGGCATGGTCTGGCGGCGGCGCGCCGCGTGACGGCAGCGAATCAGGCTGTTTCCTGGTCGGGGTACTTCACACGCCCGTGATACACGGCGGTTAGCGATTTTACCAAGCTTTCGCCGATCTTGCGCACTTCTTCAAGGGTTAAGCCCGATTCGTCAAACTGGCCGTCCAGCAGCCTTTTCATCGAGATTTCCTGCACCAGGTTCTCGAGCCGGGCCGGCGTGGGCTCCTTTAGCACGCGGCTGGCGCTCTCCACCGCGTCGGCCAGCATGAGCACGCCAGCCTCACGAGATTGCGGCTTCGGCCCCGGATAACGGAAGGGGCTTTCGTCGAGCGCGCCCCCTTCGGGGTCTTCTTGCACCTTCTTCTGGTTCGCCTGCCGGTAGAAGTACTCGACTAGCGTCGTGCCGTGATGTTGCTGAATAAAGTCAATGATCGACTCCGGCAGGCGATTCTGCCGGGCCAGGTCGGCGCCGTCTTTCACGTGGGCAATGATCACCAACGTGCTCATCGCCGGAACGAGCGAATCATG
>DASVCM010000835.1:0-2252 GCA_036381635.1 Lacipirellula sp. | reverse complement strand
CAGAACTCGATTTTCAGCGAGGCGCTCGACACCTACGAGCACGCCTTCGGCAGCACTATCGGCGGGTATAACAGCACATTTCACCACAACCTGTGGGCCTCGAACACCGGCCGGAACCCGAGCGTGGGGATGATTTACGATTTCACCTTCGCGAACAACGTGATCTACAACTGGCGTCATCGGACCGTCGACGGCGGCGACCACCGCAGCTTCTACACGATCATCAACAACTACTTCAAACCCGGCCCTGTAACGCCGCGCGATGCGCCGATCGGCTACCGCATCCTGAAGCCGGAAGCTCGCCGCGATAAGAACTTCAACACCGACTTCGGCAAAGCCTACGTGGCAGGCAACGTGGTCGAGGGGAACGAGCGCGTCACCCGCGACAACTGGGACGGCGGCGTGCAGGTCGAGCGCGAGGATGGCTACGACCCCGCGGTGATTCTCCCGGCAGTGCGAAGCAAGCGGCCGTACCCGCATTCTTATCTGGAAATCCAGCCGGCGAAGGAAGCCTATGAGTTCGTCCTCGTCAACGCCGGCGCCACCAAGCCAAAGCGCGACGCCGTGGACAAGCGCATCGTCCACATGGTGCGCACCGGCACGGTGACCTACGAAGAAGGCAAGGGGATCATCACTGATGTCAGCCAGGTCGGCGGCTATCCGGAGTACGGCGGCCAGCCGTACGCCGACGCCGACAGCGACGGCATGCCGGACGAGTGGGAAACGCGATACGGGCTGAACGCCAACGACCCGCAAGACGCCGCCGCCGACCCGAACGGCGACGGCTACACGAACATCGAAGAGTTCCTCTACGGCCTGGACCCGACCGAGCAGGGGCGCCAGTGGAAGTCCCCCCGCACGTTCGTCGACCTCTTCTGGAACCTGTAGCAGAGGTGGGCGAGGCTCCCGCCAAGCCGTGAAGTGCGCAGTAGCGCACGATTCGGCAGGAGCCTCGCCCTCCCTTTCGAGACAAACCTTAAGGCCTTCTTCGACGGAACAAACCGCCCAGGGCAACCACCAAAAGCGCGGCGGAACTCGGTTCCGGCACGGCCGCGGCAATCGCGCTGCCCAGCGCCGTGCGGGTCAGCCGCAGCGTGTTGCCAATCGCGGTCGCGCTCCAGCCGCCCGGCCCAGAGACGCTGAGCCCGGCAATGTTCAAGGTCGACGCCGAGAGAATGTCGAACGACGCGCCGACGGCTGGGTTGAACCCGCCCAGAAGCGATACCTGCACCGTACCCGCGAGGCTCGCGTCGCCGGTTACGGTCACGACGTCAAAGCTCGAGGCGCTCGCCAGATCGACGGCTAGCGCGGCTCCGGAGCTCTGGGTGAAGTCGCCGCCGATGCCCAGTGTGCCGACGCCGACGGCCGGCGCGACCACGCCGCCGTTGGCGACGAGGTCCCCGCCCATGGCGACAGCCTTCAGCGTACCTTGTTCGACCGTCGTCGGACCTGTGTACGTGTTGGCGCCCGTCAAAACCCAGGTTCCGGCGCCCGTCTTGGTGACGCCGACAACGCCGCCTTGGGCCGAGTTGCTGATCGACGATGCAATCGTGTTGTCTCCGCCATTGCTGCCGCTCAGGGTGAGGGTGCGCGGCACGGTTCCAAAGACCAGCCTGGTACCCGCCTTGAGATAGAAACCGTAACTGGCGCTAAGCCCAAGGGTCTTGCCGTCGTCGCTGACGCCCGTGACCGTCGTACCCGCCGGGATAATGGGCCTAGGGACGGGCGGCGCGCCAATCCCGCCTGCATCGGGATCGGTCACCGTCATGCCGGCAATGATGTCGCTGGTATCCGACAGGTTATAGAGCTCGTTCGGACTGCCGGTGAAATCGTCGATATCGCCGGTCTTATCTTCGACATCATCGCGGCCGAGCGCGCCGGTGTTCGAGAACACCACCGCGCCGGCGCCGGATGCGTCGATCGTGGCGCCGCCGGTGCCGATGGTGAACAAGCGGTTGGTGTTGTCGCCTGCGCCGATGTACTTGAGCGTCGAACCTTGAATGAACAGATTGCTGGCATCGCTGGAAGCCGCGCCGATGCTGCTGGCCACGCCGCCGTTGGAGAGCTTATCGACGACCAGCGTCGGCGCCACCTCTTCGTAGTAGGTCCCGCCGACCGAAAGGTCCGAATCGTTGGAATCGACGGCCGCCTGGGCGTCGCGCGTGCTGGTGTACTTGGTGAGGACGGTCGTCGATCCTGTGTACGTGTTGTCGCCCAGAAGCTGCACCGTGCCGCCATTGCGCACTTCCAGC
>DASVCM010000834.1:0-17055 GCA_036381635.1 Lacipirellula sp. | reverse complement strand
AGAAGCCGGTGGGGCATACCCGTCAGTTGAAAGAGATCACCGACGGTCTCAGTAATACGGTGATGATTGGCGAGTTCGTTCACCGCGACTGCTGCTTCGGCGAGTTCAAAGAGGACGCTCCGGGCAACGTACGGCCTTGGTATCTCGCCGGCTATAACGACGGACCTTATGCAATGAAGGTCTTGGAGCATGCGCCTAACATCTGCGTCGCTCGTAATCCCGCCAATTGCATCACTGGGGTAGTTCAATTCAATCATCTGCCGATGGGCAGCTTCCATCCCGGCATCACGCAGTTCGTGAATGTCGACGGCAGCGTCCGCGGCATCCCGGACGACATCGATATCAATGTGTACAAAGCCCTCGCGACGGTCGACGGCGGCGAAACCAATACGGCGCTGTAGCATGGCGAGATCGGGCCGCCTCCTTTGTTCGCTCGCGCTGGTATGGCTTGCCGCGCTGGGCTGCGACGATAAGCCGCCCGTCGCCCCGGTGAGCGGCAAAGTCCTCTACAACGGCGAGCCGCTCCCCTTTGGCAACATCATGTTCCAGCCGGTCCAGGGGCAGACCGGCGGCGCCGTCATCCAGCCGGACGGCACGTTCCGGGTGAGCACCTTCAGCGAGTACGACGGCGCCATCATCGGCTCGCATAAGGTGAGCGTCGCCTGCTACGCCGCCCAAAGCCCCTCGGCCAAGGCGAAGCAGACCGGCGGCGAGATGTCGCTGGGCGAATCGCTGATTCCCGCCCAATACTCCTTCCTCGACCAAAGCGGGCTGACCGCCGAGGTTCCCCCCGAGGGAACCGATTCGCTCGTGTTCGAGCTGACCGGCCCGCCGCGCACCTTCCCGAAGTAAGGCGTCGCATTGCAGGCTCTCACGTTGGCCCCGTCGTCGGTTCGCTCGGTTTGCGCCTGGACGCTGATTGCTGTAATCGTCGCGCCGGCTTCGGCAAATGAGACCGCGCCCCAGCCGACGAGCGGCCGCACGGCGTCGGCGTCCGTCGGGGTGCATGACGACTTCGACGTTGTGATCGCCGGCGGATCGACCGCGGCGCTCGCTGCGGCGATTACCGCCTGCGACGAGGGCGCCCGCGTCGCCCTGTTGGAGCCGACCGACTGGCCCGGCGGCCAACTCACCGCCAGCGGCGTCCCTGCGGTGGACGAAGCCTGGCATAAGATCGTCGATCCGCAGTCCGGCGACGTGCTGCTCAATGTGGCGCAAATCGCTCGCGACCCGCGCAATATGACGCCGCTGTTCCGCGACATGCTGGTGCGCACGGGCAATCCCGGCCGCGGCTGGGTGAGCCGCTTTTGCTTCGAACCGCGGAAGTTCCTTGAGCGCGAGATCGAGCCGCTTCTCAAGGCCCGCCAGGAGCGCCTTCGTGTGTTCCGCGAAACGGTGGTGAAGCGCGTGGAAGTCGACGATCGCGGCGAAACGATCGTTGCTCTTGTGGCGATTCAGCGTACGCCACGCTCCGGCTTGGCGGCCGGCGGCTACGATGTGCACCTCTCCGCGGACCTGAAAGATTGGTATGATCCCGAGCCCTCGCCGCGATTTGCGAAGCGGCTTCTACGTTTCCAGGCGAAGGAAGATTCTCCGCTATCCACCGTATTCATTGACGCCACCGAGTGGGGCGAATTGCTTGTCTTGAGCGGCGCTCCGTACCTACAGGGCGTAGAACCGGAGGACGGTTCACTCAAATCGAACGATCGCTGCGGGCAGTCAACGGTCTTCGCCGTTGTGCAGGAGCTGCATGCACACGACGTGGACGAGCCCGATGTTGCGGAGCCGGTCGAGGGGCTAGGCTTCGGCGACTACCGCGATCGAGACGACGCTTGGCAGCGAATCTGGACCTATCGTCGCATTCGTGGAACCGACAAGGCGCCGCGACCGGGCGACTTGAGCCTGCAGAACTGGGGCTATTCGCGCCGCCTTCGCGAAGGAGGCAACGACTATCCCTTCGGCTACCTGTTCAAGTCGCGCGCCGCGGCCGCCGTCGAGCGATCCGACTGGCATGGCGGCGTAGACCTCGGCGTGATGGCCGCCGCCGAACGGCGGGCGCTGGCGTGGCACGAGTGGTTCAAACGGCAGGCGCCGGACGACATCGGCGCCGAACGGATATCACTTAACCGTGAAGTACTCGGAACCGCGCACGGACTTTCCAAGTTGCCCTACATTCGCGATACCCGTCGCTCGATCGGTCTCGACAACTTCATCCTGCGATTCTCCGACATGTCGGGGTCCGCGCAGCAGCAAATTGGAACTAAGTTTCATGACCGTGTCGCCCTCGGCGCCTATCCGGCGGACGTACATCGTTTGGCTAGCTGCGAGTATCCTCCCTACATTGATCGGGCGCACGATACCTTGCCATTTCACATTCCGCTGCGAGCACTGACCAATCGCCAGTTCAAGAATCTGCTCGTTGCGGGAAAGACGATGGCCCAATCGTTCTTGGCCAATTCGGCGACCCGGCTCCACCCCATCGAATGGTCGAGCGGCGCCGCCGGCGGCGTGGCGGCGGCGGCGATGGCGAAATCTCAAATAACTTCGCGGCAGCTCGATGAGCGGGTCGGCGAGCTTCAGGAGCAGGTCCGGCGGTACACGCCGATCGACTGGCAGGTTGACCCGTAACCAGGCCGCGATCGCGCGCCTGCAGTCGATTGTCTCAACGGCTCCAGAACGTCGAAATTTGTTATAGAAAGTGGCCACGGCTTTCAGGACAATGACGCCACGCGTTTGTCCGTTGTCCCTAGCCGTTGCGCCCAACGATGCGTCGAGACCCCCGCACCCCACAACCGAATAAAGTCGCCGTCGGGTGGCGCGAGTGGATCGGCCTGCCCGGGCTCGGCATCGACGCCATTAAGGTCAAAATCGATACGGGCGCCCGGTCCTCCTCGCTCCACGCCTTCGATATTGAGACGTTTGAGCGCGACGGGGAGCCCTGGGTGCGGTTTGTCGTGCATCCGCTGCAGCGAGACGTGGAGACCACCGTCCAGGCCGAAGCCCCGGTGCTAGACTTCCGGCAAGTCCGCTCCTCGAGCGGGCATACCAGCCAGCGGCCGGTCATCCGCGCCGAAATTCGCCTCGACCAGCAGCAATGGCCCATTGACCTGACGCTCGCGCCCCGCGATGAAATGGGCTTCCGCATGCTGCTGGGCCGGGAGGCGGTGCGCGGGAAGTTCGTCGTCGACCCCGGCCGTTCGTACGTCGTCAGCCAGCCGTCGTTGTCCGAAACACCTGTGAAGAAGCGCAAGAACAAGAAGAAACGGAGAGACCAGTGAGAATCGCCATCCTCTCGCGGCGGCCATCGTTGTACTCGACGCAACGACTGAAAGAGGCCGGCAAAAACCGCGGGCACGACATGTCGGTGGTCGATTACCTGCGCTGCTACATGGACATCGCCTCCCGGCGGCCGCAGGTTATTTACCAGGGCGAGCCGCTGAAGGTCGATGCGGTGATTCCACGCATCGGCGCGTCGAACACCTTCTACGGCACGGCCGTGGTGCGGCAGTTCGAGATGATGGGCGTGTTCGTGGCGAATGAATCGCAGGCGATCAGCCGCTCACGCGACAAGCTTCGCAGCCTGCAGCTTTTGGCGCGCGACGGCATCGGCCTGCCGGTGACGGGGTGTGCGCATTCCACGAAGGACATCGACGGCCTGATCAGCCTCGCCGGCGGTACGCCGCTGGTCGTGAAACTCATCGAGGGGACGCAGGGCGTGGGCGTTATTCTGGCCGAAACCAAGAAGGCGGCGCAGGCGGTGATCGAAGCCTTCCGCGGGCTGGATGCGAACATTCTCGTGCAGGAATTCATCAAGGAAGCGGGCGGCAGCGACGTTCGTTGCTTCGTCGTCGGCGGCCGCGTCGTGGCCGCGATGAAGCGCCAGGCGGCGCCCGGCGAGTTCCGTTCGAATCTCCACCGTGGCGGCACGGCCGAGGGGATCAAAATCTCGCCCGAAGAGCGTTCGACTGCGGTTCGTGCAGCTCGCACCATGGGGCTGAACATCTCCGGCGTCGACGTTCTCCGCTCCAATCACGGCGCCGTCGTGATGGAGGTAAACTCCTCGCCGGGCCTCGAAGGAATCGAGAAGGCGACGGGCGTCGACGTCGCGGGGAAGATTATCGAGTTCATCGAAAAGAACGCCAAGGCGGGCAAACAACGGGATAAAGGGAAAGGATAAAGACTTGAACAGGAGGAAACAGAGGAAACAGAGAAGATTGCTTTCCAATCACAATCCTACTCTTACTCCTACTCATACTCTTACTCGCATTTACTGAATTTAATTCGAGTAGGAGTAAGAGTAAGAGCAGGAATGTTGGCCTCCTCCTCCGTTTCCTCTGTTACCTCCTGTTCGACAAATAATGCCGAAGTTACGCAATCAGCCGATTGAAATCGCAGGAGTGTATGTAAATCCTGGCGAACGTCGCCGCGTGGAAATCCCGGTCGCCAAGCTGCCCACGGGGACCGATTTGCACCTGCCGATCATGGTGATCAACGGCGCCAAGCCGGGGCCGAATGTGTGGATCAGCGCCGCCGTGCACGGCGACGAAGTGAACGGCGTCGAAATCATCGGCCGCGTCATTGAGAAGATTGAGACCCGAGAGCTGGCCGGCTGCTTGATCGCCGTGCCGATTGTGAACGTCTTCGGTTTTAACGCCCAGTCGCGTTACTTGCCCGATCGCCGCGACCTCAATCGATCGTTTCCCGGCAGCGAGCAAGGCTCCGTCGCCGCACGGCTCGCCTATCTGTTCATGCAAGAAGTGGTGCGGAAGTGCCATTACGGGATTGATCTTCACACCGGCTCGAACCATCGGACGAACCTGCCGCAGATTCGCGCGAATCTACACGACCCTGAGACGCGCGGCCTGGCGGAATCGTTCGGCGCGCCCGTGATCATGCACGCCGGCGCCATCGACGGCTCGCTTCGCAAAGCGGCCACGATGGCCGGCATTCGCACCATCGTGTACGAGGCCGGCGAGCCACTGCGATTTGACGACATGGCCATCCAACTCGGCCGCGACGGCGTCCTGCGGGTGCTTCACGCGCTCAAGATGCGCACCACCCGGCCGCGGCATAAAGGGCCGCACTCGGCGCTCGTAGCAAAAACAACTTGGGTTCGCGCGCTCAACAGCGGCATTCTGCGGCTTGACGTGAAGCTGGGCGACCGTGTCTCAGCGGGGCAGCAGATCGGCCTGGTGGCCGACGCCTTTGGCGATGATGCAGCGCCGCTCGCCGTGCCGGAAGACGCGCTAGTGATCGGCCACACCAACAATCCGCTGGTGCAGCAAGGGGAAGCAGTCGTCCATCTGGCCACGATGGCGGCCGAGGGAACCGAGGCGACGCTGCCGGAGATTGACCCCGACGGCCGGCCGATCTTAGAGCCGTAGCGATTCGCGGCGCGGTTTTCGCTATACTAATGCTCAACTAGGCAAATGCAGGAGAGCCGCCATGTCGGGATACGATCGTCGCAGATTCATTGGCACGTCGGTCGGCGCCGCGGCCGCCGGATGGACCGTCGCTCATGCCGCCGACGCGCCGCAGCGCGATCAGGGCGACGCGCCCCCGCCGCCGCAGATCGAGCTTGGCAAGACCGGAATTAAGATGACGCGGCTAGGGCAGGGGACCGGCGTACACGGCGGCAGCCGGCAGTCGGACCAGACCCGCATGGGCTTTGAGGACCTGGTCGAGCTGTTCCACCACGCCTACCGCCGCGGGCTTCGCTTCTACGACCTGGCCGATCTTTACGGCACGCACGTCTATTTTCGCGAAGCGCTGCGCACGATTCCTCGCGATGAGTTGGCAATCCTCACCAAGCTCTGGTGGCGGTACGACGGTCCGGAGGCGAAGACCTCGGATGCTCATCGGGCGCAAGACGTTCATAGCGCCATCGAGCGCTTCTGCCACGAGTTGACGACCGATCGGCTCGACATCGTGCTACTTCATTGCCTGATGGACGCAACGTGGCCGGAGAAGATGCAGCCTTACATGAATGCTCTCGACAAGGAGAAGCAGAAGGGCCGTGTGCGGGCCGTGGGCGTCTCCTGCCATGATTTTGGCGCGCTAAAGACGGCCGCTGCAACGCCGTGGGTCGATGTGATTCTCGCCCGCGTGAACCCCAAGGGCGTGAAGATGGACGCCTCGTCCGACGAAGTCGTCGCCGTGTTGCGGCAGGCGAAGGCCAATGGCAAGGCGATCATCGGCATGAAGATTTTTGGCGAAGGCCAGCTTGCCGACCAGCGCGAGGCGTGCATGAAGTTCGCCCAGGGGCTCGACTTCCTCGATGCGATGACGATCGGCTTCCACACGCCGGCGCAGATCGACGATGTGCTTCGGCTGATGGCAAAATATCCTGCGGTGGAGGCGTGAATATAGCCCGGCCATTCTGGCCGGGCGACCGACCAGGATGGTCGGGCTATGTACGCGGCGGCACTCTGACCGCTCCTGTGGAGATGCCGCCGTCGACCAGCAGCGTCTGGCCGGTGACGTATTCGCTCGCATCGGAGGCGAGGAACACGACGGCGCCTTCGAGATCGGCTGGCTGCCCTGGCCGTTTCAGCGGGATGCGATCGGTGAGGTAGTCAACCCAACCCTCATGCTCGTACAGCGCCCGGTTCTGATTCGTCTTGAACCAGCCTGGCGCCAGGCAGTTGACGGTGATGCCATAAGGCCCCCAGTCGTCGGCGAGGCTCATGGTGAGTTGCCGGATGCCGCCGCGGCTGGCGCCGTACGGGCCGAGCCCGGCGTAGCCGCATACCGACGTGACCGAGCCGATGCTGATGATCCGCCCGTAACGCCGCTCGGCCATGTGTCGCGCCAAGCCCTGCGCGACGAAGAAGGCGCCGCGGAGGTTGGTATCGAGGATTGTATTCCAGTCGTCCCAAGTGACTTCGAGCGCCGGCTTGCGGATGTTGCAGCCGGCGTTGTTTACCAGGATGTCGACCTTGCCGAAAGCGTCGATCGCCGCAGTGCACATCCGCTCGATGCTATACTGATTCCGCACGTCGAGTTCCAGCGGAACGACCCGGCGGCCCAGCTCTTCGATCTCGTGGCAAAACGGCGTGAGGTCGTCGACATTGCGGCTGGTGACGACAAGGTCCGCTCCGGCGCTCGCGAGCGCACGGCCGAAGATTTGACCCAGCCCGCGGCTGGCGCCGGTGACGACGGCCGTGCGACCGGCGAGATTGAAACGCTCCAGGCTCAACGAAATCTCCTTACGGTTTGACGACAACTTTCATCAGGCCCGGCTCGCGGCGATAGAGGCGATCGAACCACGCCGGCGCCTCCTCCAGCGACGTGGCGGCGCTGATCAGCGGGGAGACGTCCACCGCGCCGCTGGCCATCAGCTCGATGCACTCGGGATACTCGCCGCTGGAGGCGCACGAGCCGAACAGCGACAGTTCTCGCGTGACAACCGCCTGCAACGGAAGCTCGATGTTCGGCGAGACATTGCCGACCATCGTGACCGAACCGCCCTTGCGCACGGCGTTGACGGCGGTTTGCACGGTAGCCGTCGTTCCCACAACTTCCCACGATGCGGCGACGCCCCGGCCGGCGGTTAGTTCCAATACCTGGTTCGCGGCCTCCTCCGTTCTCGCGTTGATGACGTCGGTCGCACCGAGCTTCAGGGCGAGCTGCAACCGATCGTCGTCGACGTCGACCGCGATGAGCCTGCGGCAGCCATGATGTCGCAGCACTTGGATCACTAGCAGTCCGATCATGCCGGCGCCGACAACCAGTACATCGTCTTGGGGCTCCGGCGGCGAGCGTTTGACTGCATGCACCGCCACGGAGACCGCTTCGATGAGCGCGGCATGCTCCAGCGGCAGCGATTCCGGCAGCTTGTAGAGGATCCGCTGCGGCACGGCGACATATTCGGCGAAGGCGCCGTGGCGACGGTAGTCGCCGCACGAGACGCCAAGCACCTGCCGATTGTCACAGAGATTGATGCGGCCGGTGCGGCAGTAGTCGCACTCGCCGCAGGAGACGGTTGAGTCGAACGTCACGCGGTCGCCGATGGCGAAGTCGCGTACGTCTTGGCCAACTTGCTCGATGACGCCGGCCGCCTCATGGCCCATCACAAGCGGCGGAATCCGCCGGCCGGTCGAGCCATCGTACCCGTGGACATCGCTGCCGCAGATGCCGCAAGCGCCCACGCGGACGAGGACTTCGCGCGGGCCCATTTCCGGCCGCGGGAAGTCGACGACCTTGAGCGATTTGTACTCGTTGAGCAGCAGGGCTTTCATTGGCTGGATGCTTGATGCTGGATGCTCGATGCTGGATATCGAGCATCGAATTCTAGAAGCCGAGACCGCGCGTCTTCAGCCTTACGCGGCAGAGGTACATGTGGCTGGTCATGTAGAGCGTGCTGCCGTCGTCGCCGAACGCGCAGTTGGCGATCAACTCGCCGGTCGCGATCGTTCCCAGATGCTTGCCGTCGGCCGAGATTACCAGCACGCCGCCAGGTCCGGTGGCTAAGACGTTGCCGGCCTGGTCGACTTTGAACCCATCCGGCGATCCCTTGAGGCCCTTCGCCACCAAGTGCTTCGCGTCGAAGAAGATCCGGCCCGGGCCCAGCGAGCCGTCGGGCTGAATGTCGAACGCTCGCCACACGGGCGCATTGCTGTCCGACTGGCCCACCAGCAGCGTCTTGTGATCGGGCGAGAGGCCGATGCCATTGGGCTTGGTCATCTCGCGCGTGACGAGCGTGACGGTCCCATCGGGATCAACGCGGTAGACGCCGTTGAAATCGATGTCGCGAGTGGTGGTGTCGCCCCCTTTTTCGAGGCCATAGGGCGGATCGGTGAAATAAATCGAACCGCTCTTGTGGATGACCAGATCATTGGGACTGTTCAGTCGCTTGCCTTCCCATCGATCGGCGAGGGTGATGTAGCTCGGACTGGGCGGCTGGCTGGTGCTCAGCGGCTCCGCGAGGCGGGCGACGCGGCGGTCGCCGTGCTGGCAGAGAACCAGCCGGCCATCGCTGTCGATAGCCAGTGCGTTGGAACCCTGCTCGTCCACGCCCTGCGGCGGCGGCGCGGCGCCATGTCGCGGACTCGTGCCCGTGTAGCCGGACGGCTTGAGGAACACGCTCAACCCTTCGCCCTCCTTCCAGCGGTAGACGCTGTTGCGCGGGATGTCGGAGAAGAGCAAACTTCCGTCCTCGCGCCACCAAACGGGGCCCTCACTCCAGAGGAGGCCCTCGGCGATGACCTCGATTTCCGCATCGGAAGCGATGATGGCGTCCAGGGCGGGATCGAGCCGTTCGATGTGGCCAATGGGTCGGGGGCGAACGTCCATGGGTTCATCTCCGTACACGGCAGTTATCAGGGCGGCGGCCAGCGACAGACCCATCAGGGCGCCGCGAGCGCAGCTTGGGAAGACGTTTGTCATGGCGATACGTACATTCGAGGGTCGTGACAAATTGGCTGAATCAGGCGATTGGGCGCGACGGCTCAGTTTAACAAGGCGGACGGGAGTCGGCTGTAGTTCAGCGGCGGCAGGACAGGAAAATCAGGGCTGAAACGCGTACTGGCGGTCACGGGTTGCTGGCCGACGAGCCGAGGGATATAGTTATATTCCCTGACGCGGGGTGGAGCAGCCAGGTAGCTCGCGAGGCTCATAACCTCGAGGTCGTCGGTTCGAATCCGGCCCCCGCCACTAATGACGTCCCGGTTGGGACGTCATTTTTTTTGGCCCCGCTGTGAGCGGGGTCGCCCTTGATAGCGCTTCGGGCTCGGCGGGTTGCGGGCGTCATTGGAGCCTACGAAAGTGGGCGGCCACTTCCAATGAAAACTTCTCCGCGAAATGCTCCGCCATCCGTTTCGCTTCACGAGCGATCGAGGGCGGATTCTCACTTTTCAGAATTGGCGGAGTTGAGTTAAGCCGACTGGCGGACGCTGAAGAACTTCGAGTTGCGCTGTGAGGAATCTTGGTAAGCCCCGAGCCGCTCGGAGCTTCGGGTTAGATCCTTAGTACGTGGCCGTGATGCGGCGATCGTCCTAAGTGAAATTCCGCCAGTTTTTCACGGGACTGGTAAATCAACTTTTCTGCTGATTTGGCGGAGCGGGGCGTTGGGCCGGCGGAACCTGGAGCCGACTCACCGCGCGCGTGGCCACTTTTCTACATTGACTATTGACTTGGGCCACCGAGGAATTGCTATGTGCTGGCCGCGGCTAGGGTATCCTGGCTGACAGCGCATGTGTGATCGCGCGGTTGCCGGCAAGGGGAGTCGTCGATGGAAGAGCTGCCTGCGAGTAGAAAGCGGCGGATGCGGTTTACGGTTCGCGAGACGCTGCTGGTGATGGTGATCGTGGCGCTGGGGTTTGGTTGGCATCGCTTTGCCGGAGAGGCGGAGGCGCGCACGAGACGGCTGAGGGCGCGATTGATGTGGCTTCCTCACATGCAACGACTCAGCGATAGCCGCGAGGAAAGCGAGCGGGAACGCGCATGGACGGAGCAGCAATCGAAGCTTCGCGTGCTGCATGGCATCGATCTGAAGGGCGCCAGTCTGCGAAGCGTTACGATCGATGCGGGGCAGGAAGCCGCCTTTCAGAAGATGGTGTTCGACGTATGCGACTTGAGCGGCGCTACGCTCATCGCCGGCGGCGCGTCGTTCCAAGAGGCGCGATTCGAGGGCGCCCTGCTGGGCGGCGCGAAACTATCGGGCGGAGGTTCTTCGTTCCAACTAGCGGTGTTCGATCTGGCTGATCTTAGTGAAGCGCACTTAGCGGGGAACTTCCAAGGGGCGTCTTTCGCCCGCGCGACGCTCACCGGGGCGCAACTTATCGGAGACGGAACTGCGTTTCAGTTGGCCAACTTTGCTCAGGCGGACCTTAGGGGAGCGAAGCTCGTCGGCGGCGGAGCGTCGTTTCAGGGGATGGACATCGACGGGGCGCAGTTCGAAGGCGCCGATCTGTCGGCAATTGAAACCCAGAATCTGGCGAGCTGCCATTTCGCGACGTCGCCGACGTACGATGATGCGACGAAGTTCCCCGCCGGGTTTGATCCGAAGCTCGAGGGGTGGAAACGGGCGGAGTGAATTAGGACGATGGCTTTGGCCGCAACGATCCAATGACCTTCTTGAGCACTACGGCCTCGTTGTGCTGCTCGTCGCGCGCAGCGTAAAGCAGCGTCACCTTGCCGCGGCGGCGTTTGAGCTCGGCGAGCAGGTCCGCCTTTTCCGCGAGCTCATCCTGATACCGCGACTGGAACCCCTTCCACTTTGCGGCGTCGTGGGCGAACCACTTGCGGAGCTCGGTGCTGGGGGCGAGCTCCTTGCGCCACTCGTCGAGGGCGGCTCGCTCCTTGGTGAGGCCGCGGGGCCAGAGCCGATCGACCAGCACGCGGTAGCCGTCGGACTTGTGCGGTTCTTCGTAGACGCGCTTGATTTGAATCGTAGCCACGCTTGCTCTCGTCCGTGACTCTTCACTGCGGTTGGTTAGTTGACGACATCGTCTCCAGGGCGATGGCCGAATGGGCGTAGGCCGCCCCGGCCCGCATTTCGGCGGCCACCCAGATGGCTTCCATCAGTTCCTCTTCGCTGGCGCCCGCCTTCTGCGCGGAGCGGGTATGCCCCTGGATGCAGTAGGGGCATTGGGTGACGTGGGCGACTGCCACGGCGATAAGCTGCTTGGTCTTTGCTGACAGGACGCCTTCGGCGAAGACGGCCTGCGTGAACGCTTTGAAGGCTTCGGCCTGCTTGGGCGCTACGGTGCGACGTTTGTGGGCTATGTCCTTGGTCACTTCGTGGTATAGGCTTTGGGTTTCACTCATGGTCGTGATCTCCTTTCTGCGAAGTGATTACGGCAATTGAGATGCCGATGAGGCTGGCAGCCCATCACAAGTTCTCGGAGCATGCGGACATATGACGGCGTCCAGGTCCAAGCGAATCGGGTTAGTCGGGGGGCTTAGTCCCGAATCGACGGTTCATTACTATGAGATCATCTGCCGACGGTTCAATCGCCGCGTGGGCGGACTGAACTTTCCGGAGATCTCGATCCAGAGCCTGAATCTGCAGCAGCTTGTCGAGCTGTTCGAGGCGAACGATTGGGAGGGCGTCGCGGCGATTCTGCTGGAGGCGCTTGGGCGGCTGCAGCGAGCCGGCGCCGAGTTCGCCGCGATCCTGGCCAATACGCCGCACAATGCGTACGAGCTGATACGCGAGGCCAGTCCGCTGCCGATTCTCACGATCATGGACGCCACGTCCGCGGCGCTGGCGGGTGATGGCCGGCGGCGGATCGCGTTGCTCGGCACGCGGCCAACGATGGAGTACGGCTTCTTTCAGCGCCACTTCGCGGGGCAGGGGATAGAGACGTTTGTCCCCGAGGTGGCCGAGCGTCGCGAGCTGGACCGAATCATCTGGGAAGAATTGTCCCACGGCGTCATCAATCCGGCGTCTCGAACCGCAGCGGCCGCGATGATGGCCGAGCTTTCGGCCAGCGGCGCCGAGGCGATGGTGCTGGCATGTACGGAGCTTTCGCTGCTCATCAAGCCGGAGGTTAGTTCCTGCCCGCTGTACGACACGACGGAGCTGCATGCGCAGGCGATCCTGGAGTTTGCGCTGGGCGGTGCGAATAAATCAGTATGACGCCTTGAGTGCTATACCTCTAGGTGTAGAATAGGCGTATGCGCCGGAACGATCGCCGAAGCAGCGGTCTGCGCAGGCCTCGGTGCGGTTTGGTACATCGATGCGGCTATCTTTGACGTCTCGGGGGTGAAATGGCTACGGCCGAAAAGGCGACGCTGGAAAAGATCAAGGCTGAAAGCCAAGGGTTGCGAGGAACGATCGCCGCAGAGCTGCTCAACGACGCGGAAGACGTCAGCGACGCCTCCGCCAAACTGCTCAAATTCCACGGGACGTATTTGCAGGACGACCGCGACCTGCGCAAGATTCGGCGCTTGGAGGGGCTGGGGAAGCACTATATCTTCATGGTGCGGAACAAGATTCCCGGCGGCAAAATCACCGCGGCGCAGTTTCTGGGCGAGCTCGATATCGCGGATCGGTTCGGCAACGGCACGATCCGCATCACGACGCGGCAAGGAATCCAACTGCACGGCGTGGTGAAGGCGAATCTCTGGAACACGATTCACGGGATCAACGAGATCAAGCTCTCGACGCAGTCGGCGTGCGGCGACGTCGAGCGGAATGTCGTCTGCTGCCCCGCGCCGATTCACGACGGCATACGCGGCCAACTTCAAACGCTGGCCGATGAGATTGCCGAGCATCTTCGCCCGCGCACCGGGGCGTACCATGAAATCTGGCTGCAGGATCCGGACACCGGCGAGCGGGATCGCGTGGTCGGGCCGCCGCGGGTCGTCGAGGACGAGCCGATCTACGGCAAGGCGTACCTGCCGCGGAAGTTCAAGACGGGCATTGCGCTGTGCGACGACAACTGCATCGACGTGTACGACCAGGACGTCGGGCTGCTGGGCATCGTCCGCGACGGGCGGCTGGTCGGGTTCAACGTCGCGGTCGGCGGCAGCATGGGGACGACGCCGAGCGACAACCGTTGCTTTCCGGCGCTGGCGAAGCGGATGGCGTTCATCCGGGCGGAGCATGTCATGCCGGTGCTCACGGCGATCGTGCTGGTGCAGCGGGACTTCGGCGAGCGGGGCGATCGCAAGCAGGCGCGGCTGAAGTATCTGGTTCACAAGCAGGGCGTGCCATGGATCAAGGCGAAAGTGGAAGAGTATTTAGAGCAGGCGGAGCAAATCTGCGGCGTGCCGGTCGGCACGGTTCCGCGACCGCTCCAAGATCCTGATCCGGCCGACGTTACCTGCCATAACGACCATCTGGGCTGGCATGAGCAGGGGGACGGTAAGTGGTTCCTGGGACTGCCGATCGAAAACGGCCGCGTGAAGGATGAAGGCTCGCTGCGGCTGAAGACCGCGCTGCGGCGGATCTTTGGCGAGTATTGCTCGAATGCTCGGCTCACGGCGCAACAGAATATCTTGCTCTGCGATTTAGCGGCGGAGTCGCGCGGGCCGATCGAGCAATTGCTCGCGGAGCATGGCGTGGAGACGGCCGATCAGCTTTCGAACGTGCGGCGGTATGCCTTCGCCTGTCCGGCGCTGCCGACCTGCGGCCTGGCAATCACCGAGAGCGAGCGGGTAATGCCGGCGATTGTTCGGGAGCTGGAGGCGGAAGTCGCCCGGCAGGGGTTGTCGGGCGAACGCTTCGCGATTCATATGACGGGCTGCCCGAACGGGTGCGCCCGGCCCTACAACTGCGACATTGGCATCGTCGGCCGCACGCTCGACCCGAAGAGGAACGAGGGGAAGTACACGATCTTTCTGGGCGGCAACATCGAGGCGACGCGGATGAACGTCGTCTACAAGGATCTGGTGCCGGCGAGCTCGCTGGTCGCGGAGCTTTCGCCGGTTCTGGCGTGTTACAAGCGGGAGCGACTTCAGGGCGAATCGTTCGGCGACTTCTGCCACCGCTACGGCGTGGAGCGGTTGCGAGCCGCCGTTGAGGCGGGGATGGCGAAGGCGTCGTGAGGCTGCCGGCAATTTCGGCGAGCGAATCATGCAGTACCTATACGCGGCGAAGCGCGACGGCGAGTTCAAGCTGGTCGCCACGTTCGACTCGGAGCAGCAGTTGCGCGCCTACGTGAACTGGGCGACCCTGCAATCGACCGGCGAGCGGCAGGGCAAGTTCGAGCAGGGGAGTGCGCTGGCTTCGTTCAACGCCTGGAAAGAGTCGTCGGCGCCGCTGAGTCCCGACGAGGACGCCGCAGCGGTCCCCCACAATCCGACGCCTTCGATGTTGTGAACGCTGGGGACGATTAAGCCAAGTCGAAGAGCATGACTTCGGCCTCCGTTGCGGCCCGCATTGTTAGCCGCGGCTCTTCGCTGATGGCGGCGCCGTCGCTGGTGTTCATGGGCTGGCCGTTCAGCGTTAGCCGGCCGCGGAGGAGTTGGAGCCAGGCATGGCGGCCGTCGGCGAGCTCGTGCGTCAGCTCGGTTCCGGCGTCGAGGGTCGCGAGATAGATCTTTGCGTCCTGGTGGATCAACAGCGAGCCTTCATCGGCGTCGCGTGAGGCGACCAGGCGCAGGCGGTTGTGGCGCTTCGCTTCCGGAAAGCTTTTCTGTTCATAGCTGGGCTCGATGCCGGCGCGCTCCGGCAGCAGCCAGATCTGGTAGAGGTGGACCGGCTCGTTAGGCGAGGGGTTGAACTCGCTGTGGGTGATGCCCGTGCCGGCGGACATCCGCTGGAATTCGCCCGGCCGGAGGACTTCGCCATTGCCCATCGAGTCGCGGTGCTCCAGCGCGCCTGCGAGGACGTAGGTAACTATCTCCATGTCGCGGTGGGGGTGGGTGCCAAAACCCTGGCCGGGGGCGACGAAGTCTTCGTTCATGACGCGCAAGGCTCGGAAGCCCATGTGCTGCGGGTCGTAGTAAGAGCCGAATGAGAACGTGTGCCAGGTGTCGAGCCAGCCGTGATTGGCGTGGCCGCGCTGCTTGGCGGGGCGGAGGGTGAGCATGGGAGAGTGATTAGTTGCGGGATGCTCGACGCTGGATGCTCGGGCGTGGTGTTTGGCCGCACAATGTAATGGTATGAGCGAGTTCCCCGCGACGTCCCCCCTCCCCAGCCCTCCCCCCCAGGGGGAGGGGGCCGGAGAAAATCCGGGGCGTAGCCCCCAAGCCGTGGCGGTGCTTCACTGCAAACGCGCTGAAAATTGGCTATTCAACTCTTGCAGCGGTTTATTGATTGCCGCGTATTTTAGGCTTATAGTGAGTTGAAAGCGCTCTCAGCGGTCGAGGGCCTTCTCACTTGTCTTCGAGGGTTCCAGCGTGCCTGCTTCGATTCAGGATGTGGCTGATCGGGCGAAGGTGTCGATCAGCACCGTTTCGCGGGTCATCAACCGGCGGAACATTGTTAACGAGGAGACGCGCAAGCGGGTCGAGTCGGCCATCGATGAGCTGGGCTACAGCCCCAACGTGTTCGCCCGCGGCCTGATGCTACGGCGGAGTCACATCCTGGGGCTCGTGCTGCCGGATTTGCACGGCGAGTTCTACTCGGAGGTGATTCGCGGCGCCAATCTGCGGGCCCGCGAGCTGGGGTACAAGCTGATGATCTCCTCGGTCGTCAGCAAGGACGACGGCAGCGAGCTGGTGGCGACGGTGGCCGACCATGCGCTGCTCGACGGGCTGGCGGTGATGATCTCGGAAGTGAACACGCGAATTCGCGACTCGCTGCGGCAGGTAAAGGCGCCGCTGGTGATTCTCGACGGCGACATCGAGGGAGCGAAGCACGATAGCGTCGTGATCGATCAGCGGACTGGAACGGTTGCGCTGTTGCGGCACTTGGTACGGGAGTGCGGAGCGCGGCGGATTGTGTTCGTTGGCGGGGCGGCGACGAACATCGACTCGATCGAGCGGCTCAAGGCGTACCAGGAGGTGACGCGAGAGTTTGGGCTGGAGGTCCGGGCCGACGATGTTCATCACTTGGACTACGAGTACGACACGGCGTATGAGTTTGCCTTCGAGCGGGTGAAGAAGTGGGCCCGGGGGCGTACGGCCGTGTTTGCGGCGAACGATGAGATGGCGGCGGGAATTATCGATGCGGCGTTGGCGGCCGGGTTGAGCGTGCCGGAGGATCTCGCGGTGGTCGGGTTCGACGACACGCGCGTGGCGTCGATGACGCGGCCGCGGCTGACGACGGTGCGGGTGCCGATGTCGAGCATGGGGGCGGCGGCGATCGACCTCTTGGTGCAACGGTTCGAGGAACCGAAGCGGCCCGCGGCGAAATTGATTCTGCAGTCTGAACTAGTGGTGCGGGAATCTTGCGGCGCCGGGCTGGCGGCAGGCGTCCATTAGCCGGAACGAGCCGCGAGTCATTCGGAGCGGAGCGAAGAATCTAGAAGTGCTGGAGAGCTTGGCTTGATGCTAGCTCCTTCGCTGCGCTCAGGATGACAGGGTTTCGAAGATGCCAGGATTTCGGAACGCGAACGGCAGAGGCAATCTTGTGTGTGAGCATGGGCGACGGCTGGGACGAGCGGCGGTGCTTGGCGGCATCTTGCTGAGCAGCGTTGCGCGCGGCGGCGATCTTGGGTA
>DASVCM010000833.1:0-2708 GCA_036381635.1 Lacipirellula sp. | reverse complement strand
CCAGTGTTGGGGCTTTGGGCCACGGCGACGCCGGTTTCGGTGACCGCCGGTTCCAGCATGTTCTTGCGATGCCCGGGCGACTCCTTCCAACCCGTCGTCAGCCGCGTCGCCAGCTCCTCGGTTTCGAACCCGAGCGAACTGTACTGGTAGGCGATGTTCTCGGACACCAGGCAGTACTCGTAGCCGAACCGCGTCGCCCGGCCCGCGGGCCGATTGCCGTCGGCCGTGTGGCCGTACGTGTCGGTCCTGGCCATGTACTGAGCAAAGTACTGCGCCGCCGCCTCAAGTTCGGCGTTCACCGCTACCGGTTCAAGGTTCTCACTCTGGCGGAACGCATTGGTTTGCTCAACGATCAACCGGGCCGCCTGCGGCGACAGCTCTGCGGCCGTCCCCTCGGCCACGGCCTTGTCGGACGACACGGATTCGGACTCCACCTCCTCAACCATCTGACTAACCGCGGACGGCGCCGCCATCAAAACGATAAGTACGCTCAGAAGCACGCGTCGGATGGCCATTTCACTTCTCCTATTTAAAGGTGTGTGACCGCCCAAAAGCGATCATCAGCCGTCGACATGGAAAGATGGAGGCTATGCGCAAGCATCAGTTGTGCCAATGCAACTTGCGGCGCGCCTTGAAAAGAAAAGAGCCCGAAGCGCCAGCAAGGACGCATCGGGCTCTGCAATGAAAGTCAATCTCGCCCTTGCTAGCGCTTCGGGCTCCTCGCTACGGGCTCCTCGCGGCCTCGCGACGCCGTTACTTCGGCGCGTAGATGACTACAATCCGCCGACCCATCATCGACGGGTTCTGCTCTACCTTCGCGATGTCGGAGAGGTTCTCCGTCAGCCGGCTCACCAGCTTGAACCCTTCATCAACGTGCGCGTTCTCGCGGCCGCGAAAGATGACCGACACCACCACCTTGTCGCGCTCGCCCAGCCACTTGCGGGCGTGCCCCGCCTTGGTCATGAAGTCGTGCTCGCCGATCTTCGGCCGCAGGCGAATTTCTTTGTTCTTACTGTGGTGGACGTGGCCCTTGTGCTGCTTTTTCTTCTGCTGGTACTTGAACTTGCCGAAGTCCATGATCCGGCAGACCGGCGGCTTCTCGGTCGGAGCGACTTCGACAAGATCCAGCCCCGCCTGGCGCGCCTGCTCCAATGCCTCGTCCCGGGAGATGACGCCCAACTGGGCGCCGTCGGCGCCGATCACGCGGATCGGCGACACTCGGATCATTTCGTTGATCCGTTGCTGCTGCTTGCGTTCGATGGCTCAAAACTCCTATCGGGTTAGTGGAACCTTATGCATTTAGCCCCCGGTCAGTGACCGCACGGCTAAGTGAACGGTACGAATCGTTACAAGTATTGTTCACCGATGGGTGAAGCGTCAAATATCCCGCGGATTCCTCACCCCCGCAATCGCAAACCGACCAGAACCCTGTCACCCCGAGGTCCGCCGAGGGGGCCGACTCGCTTCAGTTGAGAGTCCTTAGCAACCGCCAGATTCCTCGGAAGAACTCGGAATGACGGCGGCTAGCGTGGCCTCGGCGGCCCGCCGACGTGGCCATGGGCGTTGGATGAAAGCATGCCCACGCAGACGAGGGCATGCCACCCCGAGGGTCAATACTCATTGCTCTTCCCCGCCTCCGCCGCTTGCGGCTTAGCCGCCTCCGCCACCTGCCGCACCGTTTTAGCGTCGACCTCTGCCTGCAGCTTCGCCAGCGCCGCATCGACCGGCATCGCCCCCAGGTCGCCGTCGATCCGGTCGCGCACGGTGACGGTCCCTTCGGCCGCATCCTTCTCGCCCACCACCAGCATGTACGGCACGAGCTCGAGCTGCCCGTCGCGAATCTTGGCCCCCAGCTTCGCTCCGCGATAGTCGCCCGTCGCCCGGAAGCCCGCCGCCTTGAACCGCTGCTCCACCTCGCGGCCGTAGGCCTCGCTCTTCTCGCTCACCGTCAGCACCCGGCACTGCTCCGGCGCCAGCCACAGCGGGAACGCCCCGGCAAAGTGTTCGATCAGCACCCCCACGAACCGCTCCATCGATCCTAAGGGCGCCCGATGAATCATCACCGGCCGGTGCGGCGTATTGTCCGCCCCGGTGTACTCCAGCGCGAACCGCTCGGCGCTCGGCAGGTTGTAGTCGAGCTGTACCGTCCCCAGTTGCCACTCGCGGCCGATGCAGTCGGTCACCACGAAGTCCGCCTTCGGCCCATAGAACGCCGCCTCGCCATGCTCGATCGACATGTCGGGCAAGTCCATCGATTCGCACACCGCCTTGAGCGCCGCCTCCGCCCGATCCCACACCTCAGCGCCGCCGACGTACTTGTCGCTCTCCGGATCGCGGAACCCCAGCCGCACGCGGTAGTCGTTCATCCCCAGCGACGCGAGCACCTGCTGCGTCATCTCCAAACACCCGCGAAACTCGTCCGCCACCTGCTCTTCAGTGCAGAAGATATGAGCGTCGTCCTGCGTGAACCCCCGCACGCGCGTCATCCCGTTCAGCTCGCCCGATTGTTCATAGCGGTAAACGGTCCCAAACTCCGCCAACCGCACCGGCAAATCCCGATACGACCGCGGCTTCGCCTTGTAAATCATAATGTGGTGCGGGCAATTCATCGGCTTCAAAAGGTAGCGCTCCCCCTCGACGCCGTGCGCCCCATCTGCTTGCGTCTTCGCGACTCCCTTTGCCTCCTTCTCGCTCAGATCAATCGGAGG
>DASVCM010000832.1:0-6590 GCA_036381635.1 Lacipirellula sp. | reverse complement strand
GAAAGGAATTCTGATAAGCTCAGAAACGGAGTGCAAAATGAATTCAAGTTGGGTGCGCTTATCCCGGTTTCCAGCATCTTCTTTTCTGCTGATTTCGCGTCCATTCGCGTGTTTCGCGGGCCGTCTTTCTTTATTGCAGGGCCGTCGTCTCCTCAAAGCCGTACATCAAGTTGAAGTTTTGCACCGCCGCGCCGGCGGCGCCTTTAATCAGGTTGTCGGTTACGCTGATCGTGAGCACGCGGCCGCGGACGACGCGGGCGGTGAGGTCGCAGCAGTTTGTGCCGACGACGTCCTTCGTGGTCGGCAGGCCGTCGACGACGCGGACGAACGGCTCGTTTGCGTAGAACTGGCGGAGCGTATCAAGCACTGCTGCGGCGTCTGTCGGCTTGGCGGGCGTGGAGTACGTCGTCGTGAGAATGCCACGATCCATCGGGACCAAGTGCGGCGTAAAGATCACCTCGGTCGCTTGGCCGCCGAAGTCAGTCAGGACCTGGTCGATCTCCGGCGTATGGCGATGCGAGCCGACGCCGTAGGCCGAGAAGTTCTCGTTGGCCTCGGGGAAGTGAAGGTGGGCCTTGGGCGAGCGGCCGGCGCCGCTGACGCCGCTCTTACTGTCGATGATGATTCCTTCAGCTTTGATCAGTCCTGCCTTCAGCAGTGGGGCCAGCGGCAGGATCGCCGAGGTGGGATAGCAGCCGGGGTTGGCGACCAGTTGCGCCGGCGGGATTCGCTTTCGATAGAGCTCGGGCAGGCCGTAGACGGTTTCGGCCATTCGCGCCGCGTCGGGGTGGTCGTGGTCGTACCACTTCTTGTAGACGGCTGGGTCGTTCAGCCGGTAGTCGGCGCTGAGATCGACGACGCGCGCGCCGGCGGGTAGCAGTTCTTTAACCACCTCCGCACTAGCGGCGTGCGGGAGGCAGCAGAAGACGCATTCGGCCCGCCTGGCGACTTCGGCGGGGTCGAGGTTCTCAAGCCGCAGGTCGAGCCGGCCACGCAGCGACGGATGCACGTCGCCGAGGCGGGGCTTATCGTCTTGCCGCGTGGTGAGGGCCGTGATCTGGGCGTGCGGATGGGCCAACAGGAGCCGAATCAGCTCCTTGGCGGCGTAACCGGTGGCTCCAAGAACGGCGATGCGGACCATGGCGGCGATAGCGGGCGTGGCGAGCGGACTGGGGAACTGGTGAATATACTTGGCAGGCCGAAAAGTCGCGAGGGGCGAACCATTTGGCAGCAGCTCTCCGAGCTGCGGATGCGACGGCGGTTTCGTCCGGTTCCCATGGCAATTCAGGCCTGAAAGGCCGCGCTGCGATAGCCCAGGGCGCAGCCCTGGGTAAACATATCGAATCTCAAGTGGTTAGCCCTGAAGGGGCGCGCTCAGGTTAGCGCGCCCTTCCAGGGCTAACGAATTGTTGCTGATGCCAACCCAGGGCTGCGTCCGCCAGAGCGGACTTGCCCTGGCTATCACAGCGCGCCCCTTTCAGGGCTCGCGGAAGGCGGCGTAGCTTGAACGGAGAAGTTGACCGTCCAAGCTTCTTTAAGGTTCACGCCTTCCCGCGTCGCGCGATCAGCCGCTCCTGGATGATGGCGAGAATCTCGCGGGCGACGGCCTCTTTGCTGCCGCTGGCCTCGCGGAGGACGGCGCCGGCGGGGTCGAGGATTTCGACGCGGTTATCGAGCGCGTTCATCGCCTCGACGCCGTTGGAGACCATCAGGTCGCACCGCTTTCGCTCCAGCTTGGCCAGCGCGCGCAGGCGGTGGTCGTCGGTCTCCAGCGCGAAGCCGACGACCCACCGCTGGCCCTTCTCGGCGGCCAGCGTTGCGACCACGTCGTCGGTTTCCAATAGCTGCAGGAGCAGCGGCTCGCCGGTCTTGGCGATTTTCTGCGGCTCGACGCGCTCGGGCCGGTAGTCGCACGGCGCGGCGGCGCCGATGAGGCCGTCGCTGTGCTCGAACGCCTGCCGGGCGGCGGCGAGCATCTCTTCGGTCGAGACGACGTTGATGATTTCGGCTTCCGGCGGATACGCGATTTCAACGGGTCCGGAGACGATCGTCACAGAATGGCCCAACTCAATCGCCGCGGCGGCCAGCGCCGCGCCCATGCGGCCGCTGGAGGCGTTCGTGAGGTAACGCACCGGGTCGAGGTACTGCCGCGTCGGGCCGGAAGTGATGAGGATGCGAGCCATTGGAGCAAGAATGACGAATTACCGAATGACGAATGACGAATGCCCGAGGTTGCATGCGTCTTTCATTCGTCATTCGTCATTTCCCTTGATCAAGAAGAGCCTGAATCGCCGCGGCAATCTCCGCGGGTTCGGCCATGCGGCCGACGCCGCGTTCGCGGCAGCTTTGCCAGCCTTCGCTCGGACCGACGAGATGGTAGCCGTCGTTCTTCAGTTGGGCGACGTTCCGCTCGACGGCCGGCTTGGCCCACATTTCTTTGTTCATGGCGGGGGCGATGACGATGGGGCCGGTGAACGAGAGGACGAGCGTGCTCAATAGATCGTCCGCTAAGCCGCAAGCGGCCTTGGCAAGGAAGTTTGCGGTGGCGGGGGCGATGCAGAGGAGCTCCGCCTGACGCGCCAGTTCGATGTGCGGCCCGAGGGGATGGTCGTCGGCGTCAAACGCCCGCGTGGCGACCGGCCGGCCGGTAAGTGCGCGAAACGTGGCGGCGCCGACGAACTTCTGTGCGCTGCGCGTCATAACGACGGTGACGCCAAGGCCCGACTGGACCAACTCGCTCACCAGCGCCGCCGTCTTGTACGCCGCAATGCCGCCGGTGACGCCGATGAGGATTTCGCGGGCCATGAACCCAAGTCACCCCGAGGTCTTCCGAGGGGTCCGGCCGGACTCCTCGGCGGACCTCGGAGTGACCGAAGCGGCGTTATCGCGCTACAGCGCCGACAGGTCGAACTCCGGCGGGCCGCCGACCGGGCGCTGCGGTTCGCCGGTGATCTTCACCTGGTTCGTCGCGTCGAGATAAATCTTGTCCTGAAGAATCTCCTGGACGACGATTTCCATCTTGTCGTCGCTGCGAAAATCGACCAAGGGCCGCGCGCCGGCGTTGATCGCGGCAAGCCGCTTCTGAATGAGCGTCGACAGCTTGAAGCGGCCGCCGACCTTGTTCACGATCTCTTCTTCCTTCAGAGCGTCAATCATAGAGAGGGTTCGGGGTTCAGGGTTTAGGGTTCAGGAAGCTAGGGCCCTTACTGAACCCTGAACCCCGAACCCTCATGATCGATGTCATCAGCTTGAGACGTTCTCGGTCTCGAAGCCGTGCTGTTTGAGTATGTCGCCTATCTCGCTGACGGCGTTGCCGACGGTTACGTTCACGACTTGATGCACGTATCGGCCAGCCTGCAGCAGCTCGTGCCGGGCGACCGCGAGGCGCCGCTGCACGGCTTCCTCGTTCTCGGTGCCGCGCGAGCGGAGCCGCCGCTCGAGCTCCTCGACCGAATCGGGGCGGATGAAGATCGTCACCGCCTCGGGGAACTGCCGGAGGACCTCCCCGGCGCCATCGACGTCGATCTCTAAGATTACCCACTTTCCCTGGGAGAGACTAGACCTGACCTCGCTCCAGAGGGTGCCATACCAGTGGCCGCGACCGAAAACCTCGATGGATTCCAGGAACTCGCCGGCCTCGCGGCGGCGGCGGAACTCGGCGTCGGTGAGGAAGTAGTAGTGAACGCCGTCGACTTCGTCCGGCCGGGGCGGCCGGGTCGTGGCCGAGACGCTAAGCCGCAGCTTGGGGCCCAGCCGCTTGAGGGTTTCCCGCACGACCGTGCTCTTGCCGACGCCCGAGGGGCCGGAGATGACGACGAGCTTTCCCGGCTTAGCGGCGATCATGGGGGAGGAGTCGGTAGTCGGTAGTCGGTAGGCGGTAATGGACGGAAGGCCGGCGACGCAATTTGTGGGAGGCGTCTCCGACGCCGATAAGAGTTCCCATTCCGACGCGGCATCGGCGTCAGAGACGCCTCCCACACTCAGCAATTTGGAGACGCCTTGAGCGAGGAGGTCAATCGCCTCCTCCTCACTCCACGTTTTGGATTTGCTCGCGGATTCGCTCCAGGGCGGTTTTGATTTCGACGACCTCATGCGAGATCTCCGCGTCACTGGCCTTCGAGCCGATGGTGTTCGTTTCGCGACCCATCTCCTGGCAGATAAACTCTAGCTTACGACCGGCGCTTTCGGCCGATTGTAGGGCCTGGGTGAATTGCACCAGGTGGCTCCGCAGGCGGACGATTTCCTCGGAGATGTCGCTGCGGTCGGCGAAGACGCAAATCTCGCGGACCAGATCGACCGGCTCGATCGAGACGTTGAATTTGGCCAGCGCCTCGCCCACGCGGTCCTGGAGTCGCTGCCGATAGCCTTCGACGACTTGCGGCGAACGAGCGGCGATATTGTTGAGACTTGTCTCGACCACGCCGCACTGCGTTTCGAGGTCGGCGGCAAGCGCCTGGCCCTCGGCGACGCGCATATGCGTCAGCGACTCGAGCGCCGTGCGGAGCGTCGGCTCCAGCAGCGGCCAGACGTCTTCGGGGTCGTGGGCCTCGCTGGAAAGCTGTTCGACGACGCCCGGCAGACTGGCGAGCGGCTCGAGCCGCAGCTTCTCGTCGAAGTTCCGTTTGGCCGAGAGCTTTTGAAGCTGATCGATGTACTTCTCCAGCACCTCGGTGTTGAGGCGGTAGTCCTCCGCCGCGCTCATGTGGCGAATGCGGATGTTGACGTTCACCGTGCCGCGGCGGACGTACTCGCGGACGACCGCCTCGATCCGCGCGTCGAGGGCGCCGTAGCCTTCGGTCGTGCGCAGGTTGAGCTTGAAGTGCCGGTTGTTGATCGTGCGGACTTCGGCGCTGATGGCGTGATCGTCACGCTCATCGCGCGCGTCGCCGAAACCGGTCATGCTCAACAATGGCATAGGGAGCGGATGCTAGATGCTGGATGCTGGAAAAGGCCGGGCCGGCTCGGCCCCGGCGAGCTTCTGCGATTACGTCATTCGGCAGGTTCAGCGTCGCCGGTCGGAGCAGGATCGGCTGGCGGCGTCGCGGCGCTTTCCGCTGGAGCGGATTCGGCTGGAGCGGATTCGCCTTCGCCTTCTTCGGCGGCGGGGGCGTCCACGGCGGCGCCGGCTGCGGGGGGGCCGGCGGCGTTTGGCGCCGGGCCGGGGATGGCCAGGCGGCTATCGGTCGTCGCGCCGTACTTGGCGGCGATCATGCACAGCAGGATCCACACCAGCGCCGCGCCGGCGGTGATGCGGGTAAATACGTCGCCCGCCTTGGCGCCGAAGGCGCTCGATCCGCCCATGCCGCCCAGCGCGCCGGCCAGGCCGCCGCCCCGTCCGCGCTGGACGAGGATCAGCAGGATCATGAAGATCGCAATCAGCGAGAGCAAGACGCCGAGAAAGGTGGTCACTGTTGAATCGGTCCCAAATGGAGTGTTGGGGTAGAAGGTCAGTTCGCTACTTATTTAGCTCCGCCGCTAGCGGCGGGCCGAGCCCCGCGGCTAAATGAATACTATTGGGGGCGTTTGGTGTCGTCGGGGGCCAGCAGGGTTCCGGCGGCGGCGATGGCCAGGAAGTCGTCCGACTTCAGGCTGGCGCCGCCGATGAGGGCGCCGTCCACGTTCGGCTGGCCCAGCAGCTCGGCCGCATTGTCGGGCTTCACGCTGCCGCCATAGAGGATTCGCACCGCTTCGGCCGTGTCGGCATTGTAGCGGTCGGCAATAAGCTTGCGAAGGTCGGCATGGACCTCCTCGGCCTGCTCAGGCGTGGCCACTTTCCCCGTGCCAATGGCCCACACCGGCTCGTAGGCGATGACTGTGGCGGCCATCAGCTCGTCGGAAAGCCCGGCGAGCGAACCCTCGAACTGCCGGCGGATGACGTCGGCAGTTTGCCCAGCTTCGCGCTCGGCCAGTAGTTCGCCGACGCAGACGATCGGCGTGAGCCCCGCCGCGTGGGCGGCCAGGGTCTTCTTGTTGACCTGCTCATCGGTCTCGCCGAGGATGTGCCGCCGCTCGCTGTGGCCGAGGATCACGAACGTGCCGCCGCAGTCCTTGATCATGTCGGCGGAGATCTCGCCGGTGAACGCGCCGCTTCGCTCGTGATACATGTTCTGGGCGCCGCACATCACCGTGCCGCCGGCGAGCACCGAGCTGACGGTCTTCAAGTAACACGCCGGCGGACAGACCAACAGATCCACGGCGCCATAGCCGGGCGACTGGTCGGAGATGGTGCGAGCCAGCGCCGTGGCCTGCTCGCCGTTGAGGTTCATCTTCCAATTCCCGGCGATCAACTTCTTACGCATTCAAGGCTCCAGGATTTATTTGCCTCACGCAAAGGCGCAAAGCTCGCAAAGAAATGCAATTAAATGCCCGCGAAACACGCGAATAAACGCGAAAGGAATCACGGGTGAAGAAAGCAAGAAACAATTGAACGACGGGATGTCTTACTTTTTCGCGCCTATTCGCGTGTTTCGCGGGCTTCTTCAATTCTTCTTTGCGCCCTTTGCGCCGTTGCGTGAGTTCTTTCTTAAGAATCAAGTATCGACATGTGTGCCGACGGCGGCGGCGACTTTTCGGATTTGGTCCATGAGTTC
>DASVCM010000831.1:0-5166 GCA_036381635.1 Lacipirellula sp. | reverse complement strand
GGCGCCGGCGCGGCGTTGGCGTTGCCGATGCTTGATGCGATGCAGCCCGCCAGGGCGGCGGTTGCCGGCGAGGGGGCGGCGGCGACGGCGGCGCCGCCGGTGCGGTTTGCGGCGCTGTATTTCCCAAACGGCGCCTACATGCAGAACTGGGTCCCGGCTCAGGATGGCGAGGAGTTTGAGCTGCCGTTCTCGCTCGCGCCGCTGGAGAAGATTCGCAGCGAAGTGCTGGTGCTCTCGGGGCTCGATAAGATCCACAGCCGCAACGGCGACGGCCACTACGCGAAGACGGCCAACTTCCTCACCGGCTACCCGATCAACCAGACCACTGGCAGCGGAGTGAACGTCGGCGGGGCGTCGCTCGACCAGTTCGTCGCGCAGCAGGTGGGGCATCTCACGCCGCTGCCGTCGCTGGAATTGGCGATCGATCCAGTGATCAGCGGCATCGACAGCGCCGTGGGGTTCACGCGGCTGTATGGTTCGTTCATCTCCTGGCGATCGGCCGACGTGCCGATGGCGCGCGAGATCAACCCGCGGCTCGCCTACCAGCGGCTGTTTGGCGCCAAGGATGGCGGCGGGCTGCCCATCGATGACCCGCAAGAACGGGACGACGCGATTCACCTGCTCGACTTCGCGCTGGAGGACGCCAAGTCGCTCCGCGGCAAGCTGGGCCGCGATGACCAGCACAAGCTGGACGAATACATGGACGCGGTGCGGAGCGTCGAACAGCGGCTCGAGTTCCACCAGCAGCCCGACCCGCGCACGTGGAAGCCGGCCGGCGTGCCGAATCATCCCGACGAGCCGGAGGTCAGCACGCCCGAGAACCATCAGGAGCACGTGCGGCTGATGCTCGACCTGATTGCGCTGGCGTTCTGGACCGACAGCACGCGGCTGGCGACATTCATGTTCGCCAACAGCGTGTCGAACAAGAACTTCTCGCAGCTCATCGACGGCGTCTCCGCGGGGCACCATGAAACGTCGCACCACCAGAACGACGCCGCGAAGATCGAGCAGTACAGCAAGATCAACCGCTGGCACGTCGAGCAGTTCGTTTATCTGTGCGAGAAGATGCGGGCGATCCGCGAGGGGGAGCGGACGCTGCTTGATAACACGATGATCGTCTGCGGCAGCGGGCTGTCGGACGGCGACGCCCATTCGCCGGACAACATTCCGCTGCTGTTGGGCGGCCGCGGCGGCGGGACGATTCGCAGCGGCCGGCATATTCGCAGCGAGAAGAACACGCCGGTGTGCAATCTGTATGTGTCGCTCTTGGAGCGGCTGGGAACGCCCGTGTCGCAGTTCGGAGACAGCACCAAGCCGCTTGAGTTGGCGTGAGGGCGAATCTTCGGGAGGGCGAGGCTCCCGCCGAGCCGCGGCGCGGGTGCCCGCTTCCGGCTCGGCAGGAGCCTCGCCCTCCCTGGATGAAGCGGTTGTGAATTACTTGCGGCGAATCCGCCGCCGCGGCCTATAATCGCTGGCCCTTTGCATTACTCGCCTTCATCTCCATAAGGAGAAGCGTCATGCGCGCCTTGGTGTTTCTGACGGCAGCGCTGGTAGTCTTGCTCATGACGGCGCCGCTACGGGCCGTGGAGAATGCCGACGCCAATTGGCATCAGTGGCGCGGGCCGAATGCCAATGGCACAGCTTCGCACGGCGATCCGCCGGTGGCGTGGAGCCCGGAGCAGAACATCAAATGGAAGAAGGCGATTCCCGGCCGCGGCAACGCCACGCCCATCGTGTGGGGCGACAAGCTCTTTGTGCTCACGGCAGTCGATACGGGCCAACCTGATCCCAACGCGGCCCCGGCGGCTGAAGCCGCTGCGGCGGATTCAGATTCAGACCGTCGCGGCTTTGGCCGTTTCGGCGGCGACTCCGGCCCGCGGAACGTGCATCAGTTCATCGTGCTCTGCCTCGATCGAAACTCGGGTGACGTGCTCTGGCAAAAGGTTGCCCGCGAGTCGACGCCGCATGAGGGCAAGCACGGCGACAACACCTACGCGTCCGGCTCGCCGACGACCGACGGCGAGCGGCTGTACGTCTCGTTCGGCTCGCAGGGGATCTTCTGCTACGACCTCGAGGGCAATCCCGTTTGGGAGCGCGATCTCGGCAATCTGCAGACTCGCCACAGTTTCGGCGAAGGGGCGTCGCCGACCATCCACAAGGACGCGCTGGTCGTGCCGTGGGATCAGGAGACGGGCTCGAAGCTGTACGTCCTCGACGCCGCCACCGGCGACACGCGGTGGGCGAAGGATCGCGACGAGGTGACCACGTGGAATACGCCGCTGGTGGTCGAAGCAGCCGGCAAGACGCAGATCATCATCAACGGCGACAACCGGATTCGCAGTTACGATCTGGCGACGGGGGAGGTCATCTGGGAATGCGGCGGGTTGGGGACCAACCCGATTCCGATGCCGGTGGTGTTCGAGAACCTCGTCTACTGCATGACGGGCCACCGCGAGCCGGCGGGCATTGCCGTGCCGCTCGATTCGCAGGGCGACGTAACCGACAGCGACAAGGTTGCGTGGCGCACGACGCAGGGGACGCCGTACGTGCCATCGCCGCTGCTGGTGGGCGATCGACTGTACTACACCAAGGGGAACAACGCCGTCCTCTCCTCGATCAACGCGCGGACCGGCGAGGCGGTCATCGATCAGAAGCGGATTCCGGGATTGCAAAACATCTACGCCTCGCCGGTGGCGGCCCAGGGTCGGATGTACTTCACCGGGCGCGACGGGACGACGGTCGTGCTGAGGGATGGCGATGCGATCGACGTGCTCGCCACCAACGCCGTCGGCGAACCGGTCGACGCCTCGCCGGCAATCGTCGGCGATACGATGTACATCCGCGGAGTTGAACATTTGTTTTGCATCGGCGGCCAATAATGCAAGAATGAATGAGCTCTCAGCTCGCGGAAGATTGTCCGCTTTGAGGCCTGAAGGGCCGGCGCTGTGACTGCCCAGGGCGGACAAGCTTATGCAGATGCTATCGCGGCGTGAGCCGCGGTTATTGCAGCCCCCGGCTTCGCCGGGGGGTCGGTCTCCACTAAGACAAACTCTGTCCCAGTGGAGAGCCGCCCCCGGCCAAAGGCCGGGTCTGCAATTCATCGCGATAGTCTCTGCATAAGCTTGGGAGCCCTGGGCCCTCATCGCCCGGCCCTTCAGTCCACGCCGGATGAAGGCTTCGTGCGCGATTCGCGGCCTTTACAGGAGATGTGCTATGCCCATCATGAATACCCGCCGCTTGTTTCTGCGGCAAACGGCGGCCAGTGGGGCGTTGTTCGGCCTGGGCGATCTAGGGTTCCTCGCGAACCTGTCGCCCGTCTCCGCGGACGAAGCGCGCCTAGATAAGCAGACCGTGCGGCTGCAACCGGAGATTGAGCCAATTGTGCGGCTCATCGAGGAGACGCCGCAGGACGAGCTGCTGGAAAAAGTCGCCGAGCGGATTCGCCGCGGGCTGAGCTACCGCGATCTGCTTGGCGCGCTCCTCTTGGCCGGGGTGAAGAACATCGAGCCGCGGCCGTCGGTGGGCTTCAAGTTCCACGCGGTGCTGGTGGTGAACTCGGCCCACATCGCCAGCATGGCCTCGCCGCCGGAGCACCGCTGGCTGCCGATCTTTTGGGCGCTCGACTACTACAAGGACGCCGCTCGCCGCGATGTCGAAGAGCGCGGCGACTGGACGATGGCGGCGGTCGACGAGGGGGCCGTGCCTTCGGCGCGCAAGTCGAAGCGAGCGTTCGTCGATGCCATGGACAATTGGGACGAGGAGGCCGCCGACGCCGCGGTCGCGGGGCTGGCGCGCTCGGCGGGCGCCAACGCGGTGTACGAGCAGTTGTTCCGCTACGGCATGCGCGACTTCCGCTCGATCGGCCACAAGGCGATCTACGTCGCCAACAGCAAGCGCACGCTCGACTGCATCGGGTGGCAGCACGCCGAGCCGGTGCTGCGTTCGCTGGCGTATGCCCTGCTGGCCCATGAAGGGGATAACCCGGCGAAGCGTGACGACGAGGCCGATCGGCCCTATCGCGAGAACCAGGAACTGGTCGAGGAGATCAACAAGGACTGGCTGGAAGGCAAACCCGACGAAGGCGCCGCGAGCGAATTGCTCAGCACGCTGCGCGGCGGGTCACGTCAGGAGGCGTGCCAGCAAGTGGTCGAGCAGCTCAACCGCGGCGTCCATCCGCAGTCGATCTGGGATGCGCTCCATCTCGGCGCCGGCGAATTGCTCACCCGGCAGCCGGGCATCGTGGCGCTGCACGCGATGACGACGACCAACGCGCTGCGGTACGCTTACGAAACCAGCGGCGACCCGCGGACCCGCAAGCTGCTCATGCTGCAGAACGCGGCGTTTTTGCCGATGTTCCTCGACGGGATGGGCGGTCGCGGCGACGTGAAGGAGGCGAACGTCGAAGAGCTCGATCCGGCCGAAGGGGACGAGACTCCTGAAATCGACCAGATCTTCGCAACCCTCGGCGAAGACCGCACCGCCGGCGCGCGGCTGGCCTTACGACGCTTGGAGGAAACCAAGAACGCGGAGGAATTGATCGACGCCGCCCGCGTACTGACGTTCCTCAAAGGCAATGACGCCCACGACTACAAGTTCAGCTCCGCGGCGCTGGAGGATTTCTACCTCGTCTCGCCGGCGTGGCGCGAGAAGTATCTGGCGGCGAGCATGTACATGCTCAACACGGCCGCCGAGAGAGACAACCGCTTGGTGGAACGCACGCGGCAGGCGCTCAAGGCATGAAAGGAATCGCCGTTCGATACGCCGAAGGCGTTACATCATTTAGCCCAGGGTTTCCGCCGCAGGCGGATACCCTGGGTAGGCAAGGACAAGACAATGGCTACCCTGAAAGGGTTGAATCGGCGCCCTAGCGCCTGATGCAACCCTTTCAGGGTAGCCCCGCGCCTGGCAAGCGCACCCAGGGTAGGCCGCTATCGCGGCCAACCCTGGGCTGAATGATTGAACCGCTTCGCGGTAAGTAATGTTTTCTGAAAGCCTTATTTCGCCGCCGCCGCCGCCGCTTGCGGCGTAGCGGTTAGCGCTTCAAGCTTCTCGCGCAACCACCCCGGCCGGTTGGTCGTGATGCCGAAGGCGCCGAGCTTCTGGTAGTACCGGGCGACGCTGGGGTCGTCGATCGTCCAGACGTGGAACTCGCACAGCCCCGCGTCG
>DASVCM010000830.1:0-5882 GCA_036381635.1 Lacipirellula sp. | reverse complement strand
CCCCTCGGCGGACCTCGGGGTGACAGCTTCGCGCATGTGGACCTCGGGGCGACGGGGTTAACCAGTCGGGCCGGTCCTGTTCGGGTTTGGAGGGACGCTTTATATTGAGGGATTAGCCCAGGCGAGGGCCGCTCGAGCCCCCTGCGGCGTGACAAAACACGGCCGGCCGACGCGGCACGCGCCCTTACCGCAAGACCGAATCAATGGACGAGCAAAAACCCAAGTCGTCGTGGGACGATCTCCTCAAGGAAATTGGCGCCGCGCCGCCGCCGGACGCGCTGGAGCGCAAGCGGCCGGCGATTGAAACGACGTTCGAGCCGCCGCCGGAAGTGAACGTCGAAGCGGTGAAGCCGAAGGCGGGCGACTGGAACGCGCTGGCCAGCGACCTGGGCATCGAGGTGAAAGAGGAGCCGGCGCGGAAGGCGCCGGAGCCGACGTCGCACGCGGGGCCCAGTTCGAACGCGCTCGAGGCGAGCTTCACCGAGATCGAGCCGATGGAATCGGACTTCGAAGACGTGGTCGAGGATGAGATTGCGGACATTGATTTCGGCGGCGACGAAGGGGACGAGGAGGAGGAAGACGAGGACGACTTTCTCATCGCCAAGCGTAAGCCCGAGCCCGATCCCAACGCGCTGAGCGGCGATGCGGCGCGCAACGCGTTCGAGTCGTTGTTCCAGGCCGGGTCGTTCGCGGCCCTGCCGCCGCTGAAGAAGCCGGAGCCCGTGGAGCCGCCGCGGCAGCGCGGCGGGCCGCAGTGGCGCGAGCTGGAAGAGTCGCGGAGCGAGGGGGGCGAGGAGGAGATTGTCTTCGAAGAGATTACCGAAGCGGAAGCCGCCGAGGGGGAGGAGAGCGTCGACGAGGAACGCGGCCGGCCGCGGCGCCGCCGGCGCCGCCGGCGAGGTCGAGGTCGGGATGGCGAGCGCGGCGAGCGCGAGGAGCGAGCGGCGGCGCCTCGTGCCGAGGAGGACGATGAAGAATTGTCCGAATCGGCGGATCAGAGTGACGCCGAAGAAGGCGATGAACTGGAAGGCGAAGCCGCGGCGGGCGAGCTCGGCGAGAAGCCAACTCGACGCAGACGCCGCCGGCGACGGCGCGGCAAGGGCGAGGCGGGTGAAGACCGCGCCGAACGTGCGGCGGCGAACGGCCGGTCCGCCGCCGATGATGAAGAGGACGACGATCAGGATGAAGAGGCGTCCTCTGGCGGCGATGAGGAGGACGAGACCAGCGGCGCCGCGCGCGAGTCGCACAAGAATATTCCCACCTGGTCCGACGCGATTAGCGTGATGGTGGAGGTCAACCTGCAGTCGCGAAAGAACGCGCCGTCACGGCCGAGCGGCCCGCGCGAGCGAGGCCGCGGCGGCCGGGGACGCGGACGCGGCGGCAGCGGGCGACGCGGGAAGTCCTAAGGTGACGGAGGTCGCGAGCGTTTCTGCCGCCCCTTCTTAATCCTACTCCTACTCTTGCTCCTGCTCTTATTCGCCTTTCCGCAGATCAATTTGAGTAAGAGGAAGAGTAGGAGTAAGAGTAGGATTCTGTATTGATGGGAGCCGCAGGGAATGAGCAGTTCGCACACTGTCGTCGGCAAGGCGGTCGATGTGAAGGGCCGCCGCGTGTATGGGGCTGAGGTCCGCATCGCCGACGGCCGCATTGCGGCGATTGAGGCGACCGACAAGCCTAGCGACGTCTTTCTCCTGCCGGGGTTTGTCGACGCTCATGTGCACGTCGAGAGCTCGATGCTCGTGCCGAGCGAGTTCGCCCGGGCGGCTGTCGTGCACGGCACGGTCGCGACGGTGAGCGACCCGCATGAGATCGGCAACGTGCTGGGGATCGCCGGCGTGCATTACATGCTGGAGAACGCCGCCCAGACGCCGTTTAAGTTCTACTTCGGGGCTCCGTCATGCGTGCCGGCGACAACGTTTGAGACGGCCGGGGCGGCGATCTCCGTGGGGGAGGTCGAAGAGCTGCTCGACGATCCGCAGATTCGTTATCTCAGCGAGATGATGAATTTTCCCGGCGTGCTCGGCGGCGATCCGGAGTGCCTGGCGAAGATCGCGGCCGCTCATGCGCGCGGAAAGCGCGTGGACGGGCACGCGCCGGGGTTGCGCGGCGAGCAGGCGGCCAACTACATTGCCGTGGGCATCACGACGGATCATGAGTGCTTCACCAAGGAGGAGGCGCTCGACAAGATTGCGGCCGGGTGCAAGATTGCGATCCGCGAGGGTTCGGCGGCGCGGAATTTTGAGGCGCTCTACACGCTGCTGGGCGAGCATCCGGGGATGACGATGCTCTGCAGTGACGACAAGCACCCCGACGAGCTGCTTACCGGGCACATCAACACGTTGGTGCGGCGGGCGGTGGAGCGCGGCATCGACGTGTTCGACGCCCTGCAGGCGGCGTGCGTGAATCCGGTCGAGCACTATGGCCTGGACGTGGGCCTGCTGCGCGTGGGCGATCCGGCGGATTTCATCGAAGTCGATTCGCTCACGGGCTTCGACGTGCGGCGGACGTGGATCAACGGCCGTGTCGTCGCCAAGGAAGGCGCCACGCTGATTTCACGCGTCGAGCCCGCAGTCGTGAACAAGTTCGTGGTGACGCACGTGCGGCCGGAGCAGTTCGCCGTGGCGGCGCCAAGCGGGAAGAAGCTGCAGGTGATCGAGGCGCTCGACGGGCAGCTTATCACCAATCGGCTGCAGTTCGAGCCGAAGGTGCTGGACGATCAGGCCGTGAGCGATTCGGCTCGCGATGTGTTGAAAATGGCGGTCGTGAATCGCTATGCACCGGCGGCGCCGGCCGTGGCTTTTGTGAAAAACTTCGGGCTGAAAACCGGCGCCATGGCCTCCAGCGTGGCGCACGACTCGCACAATGTGATTGCCGTCGGCGCCACGGACGACGACCTGGCCGCGGCGGCGAACGCCGTAATGGACGCCGGCGGCGGGCTGGCGGCGGTGAGCCACGAGCATGGCGACCATTGGGTGCTGCCGCTGCCGGTGGCGGGGCTGATGGCCACCGGCACGTGCGAAGAAGTGGGCCGGGCGTATCAGGAACTCGACGCGGCGGTGAAGCGGTGGGGCTCGCCGCTGCGGGCGCCGTTTATGACGCTGTCGTTTATGGCGCTGCTAGTGATCCCGGCGCTGAAGCTTAGCGATAAGGGGCTGTTCGACGGCGGGAAGTTCGAGTTCACGCCGTTGTTTCGTTGATTTAGCCGCAAGCGGCGGGCTAAAGGAAGGGAGCGATGCAATCGCATGGATGAGTTTCTGCGGGCAGCCGTTGACGAGGCCAAGGCGGGGCTGGCGGAGGGCGGGATTCCGATTGGGTCGGTGCTGGTAATCGACGGGCGGATCGTCGGTCGCGGGCACAATCGGCGCATCCAGAAAGGGAGCGCCATCCTGCACGCCGAGATGGATTGCCTCGAGAACGCCGGGCGGCTGAAGGCGAGCGACTACCGGCGCTCCGTGTTGTATTCAACATTGTCGCCATGTGATATGTGCAGCGGGACGGCGCTCTTGTATGGCATTCCGCGGATCGTGATTGGCGAGAATCGCACGTTTCAGGGGCCGGAAGAGTATGTCCGTTCTCGCGGCGTGGCGCTGGAGATTGTGGACGACCCGGAGTGCGCCGAGCTGATGCGGCAGTTCATTGCGGCGCGGCCGGAGTTATGGAATGAGGATATTGGGGAGTGAGTGAGCGGCAGCGCCAAAGTCGGAGCCCGAAGCGCTAGCAAGGGCGAGTTTGGATATGATGGAGGAGTTGGCTCGCCCTTGCTAGCGCTACGGGCTCCTCGCTTCGGGCTCCTCGGATATCTGCCCATGTTCTCGCCGCGTATTCGTTTGAAGCCGCTTGCTCAGCTCTGTCGCCGGTTGGCGACGGCGACTCGCGCCGGGCTTGAGGATCGCCGCATCTGGCAGAGCGAAAGCGAGCGCGGCGGGCGGGCGCAGCGCGAGGCGGTCGCGACGGTGAGCGACGCATTGTCTCGCGGCGATTCGGTGGGCGATGCACTGGCGAGAACGGGCGACTACTTCCCGGTAATGTTCCGGCAGATTGTCGCATTGGGCGATGCGACCGGCACGCTTGACCGTGTGTACCGCCGGCTGGCGGAGCATTATGAACACATGCTGGCCGCGCGGCGGACGATGATGAGCGCGCTGGCGTGGCCGATGATCCAGCTTGGGATCGCGGCAGGTGTGATCGGCGTCGTCATCTGGATCAGCAGTGCGCTGGGGCTCAAAAACATTGACGGCGAGCCGCTCGACATGTTCGGCCTGGGGCTGACCGGCAGCCGCGGGCTGACGATCTACGTGACGATCCTCACGTTCTTCGCGATTGCCGTGCTGTTGTTCATCGAGGCGAGCCGCCGCGGGGTGCTGTGGACTCGGAGTTTGCAGCGCGCAGCCTTGCGCGTGCCTGCGATAGGGGGAGCCTTGCAAACCTTGGCGCTCGCGAGATTTACATGGGCGCTGCAACTGATCCTCGATACGTCGATGGATCTGCGAAAGGCCTTGCCGCTGGCGCTGGATGCGACGGGCAACGATTATTACAAGCGGCTCGCGGCCCGGGTGGCGCAGAACATCGGCCGCGGGATGACGCTGCATTTGGCGCTGGCGGAGACGGGCGCCTTCCCGCGCGACTTGCTCGACGCGATCGCGGTCGGCGAGCAGTCGGGGATGTTGCAGGAGACGATGGAGCGGCAGGCGAAGGAGTACCAGGAACGGTCGGCCGCGGCGATCAGCATTCTGGCGCAGTTCTTTGGGTACATCGTCTGGGCGCTGGTGGCGGCGCTGATCGTGATGCTGATCTTCCGCGTGTTCGGTTCGTACGTCGGGACGATTGAGCGGATGTCGCAGCCGGGGTTTCGATAAATACACCACGAGAACCCTCCGGCTCCCGCCCCCTTGTGGGAGGGCTGGGGAGGGGCGAAGCGGGTACACGCTTCCATCACCCCTCCCTAACTCTCCCCATCAAGGGGAGGGGACCAGAGGAATCATATGGGCGAGCGCCGCTCCTACTCCTTCAGCACCATGTCGATGCACATCACGGCGGCGAGGATCAGTTTGCGGGTCTGCGAACCGGGCGGGAGGTTTTCGGAGATCTCCAGCACGTAGTTGTCGGCCGTGGTGAACATTTCCTTGCCGATGCCTTGCCACTTCTTGGTAACGCGGGCGAGCTGCATGCCCTGGACGAGGAACTGGAAGTCCCAGCTCGTCCACTTGCCTTTGAGTTGGCACACCTCGCGGCCGCCGTTGTCGTACACGGTGAACGCGCCGCCGATGGTGAACAGCTTCTGGCTGAAGCCGCCGAGGCGCTGGCCGTCGCCGTCCAGCACGTCGACCTTCGAGAGAAAGATCGAGATGCCGCGCTTGACCTGGACGACGAGGTTCCCCTGGGCGTCGGCGATGTGGACGTCGAACGGCGTGTTGCGGCGGTAGTCGGTGAACCGCAGGGCCTTGGTGAACCAGCCGAGGTTCGGCTCGCGGCATTCGAGAAGCTTCTCGCCGGAGTGAAGATCGAAGACGTCGTAGTTGCTGGCCGACTTGAAGAGGCCGAGATGCTCTTTGACGAGCATCTGGTTGGCGTGTTCCCAGGACATGAGGTGCTCCACAATTTCAGAAGACCTGAAAGGCCGCATTTTGCAGCCCCGGGCTCCGCCCGGGGGGTGGCCGTCATCAGGGCCAAGTCCGTCCCCGTGGTGCGCGGCCCCCGGCCAAAGGCCGGGGCTGCAGAAGTGTCTATCTTTGTATCGGCAAGGTCTTGAGGTGCTCGATCACTGCGGGCGCCGGCTGCGGGACGGCGGCGGCGAGGCGGTCGCTGAGCGGGGCGACCGGTTCGCCAGTTCGCAGGTCCGCGAGGTACTTCGTCAGCATTTCCGGATTGTTGCCGCTTGACTC
>DASVCM010000829.1:0-2091 GCA_036381635.1 Lacipirellula sp. | reverse complement strand
GTGTGCTGCTCGTGTTCGGTGCACAGGCCGCAGTCGTAAGGGCAGCCGTGGCGCGGCTCGACGGCCAGTTCGCGCGGCACCTTGCCGGGCAGGCTATACGCCGTGAGATCCCACCACCGCACCTCCGAGCAGACGAAGTCTTCGCGCGGGCCGTGCGCGGGGCAGCGTTTGCGAAAGTAAACGCGGCCGCCGCGCTCGATGATCTTGGCGGGAACGAGATTCAGGCACTCAGGGCAGAGACTCTGCGTGGCGCCAAGAAAGGTGTAATCGCGGAAGGCCGTCATAGCGGATTTGATCCTCAACTGATGTCGCGGCGGTAACGGCTTCGAACCCAGCGAACCATGACGACCAATAGCGCCACCGTGATGACCAGTGCGCTGATCCCGGCGACCACCATGCTGGCCTCGTCCAAGGCGCCGACCGTCCCCAGGCAGACGGCGCAGAACGTGCCAATGGCCGCGAAGCCGACGACCGCGACGATAACATTGATCACGACGAACGATGTGAGGATCAGCCCTATTTTTTCGCCCGCCGAGACGCGTTTGCCGGCCGCCTCGCGGCGACGGACGACCATCGCCGTGCGCACCAGAACCGGGGCGAGCAGAATGCACATGGTTATGCCGATCCCGGGAGCTTCGGCGACCAGGGCCGCGCAGATGGCCACTACCGTGGTTGCCAGCAGTAGCGTAGCGATCGAGAACGAGGCGCCTCGCGGATGCGTTTCCATGGGCGGCGGCGCGAGGGCGTCCGGGGCTTCCCGCGGCGGCGCTGCGGCGGTTGGATCCTCCAGCGGCGGCAGCTTGGCGCCGCACAGCCAGCATTGAGTCCGATGGGGGGCGCGCACCGCGCCGCAGTGTGGACAGGTAAACGGCGTTGGTTTTCTTGCCTGGCTCATCATGAAACTCGCCGTGCGACTAGAAACGGCTCGATCGACTTACTGCACCCTGCACCCCGAAAAGTTGAATGTTCATTTTCGCTCGGCGAAGCGCGCCGCCATGTAGCGCGCGCCGCGAATAATCTGACCAACGAAGACGCCGCAGAGGATAATCGCCGCGAGCATCGCCAGTTGCTCGTAGCGCGGCACGCGGAGGTCGAGCGCCGCGTCTCGGCCAAACCGCTCAGGCCATTTCGCGACGCCTAACACGCAGACGTAACCGATGGCCGCTCCGATCGTGGCGGTGCGCACAAGCGGCAAGCTGAACCGCAGGCCGGACATCACGATCACCAGCAAGTAACCGACGACTAGCGGGCTCTGCGGGCCGGTGGAGATGCACAGCACGCTGGTCAGCATCGCCAGGTCTACAAGAGTCGACGCGGAAGAGATCCAGCCGGGGAAGATGCGATGGCGCAGGCAGAGGTGCACGGCGGCGGCGGCCATGACCCAGGTGAGCGCCAGTAGCGTCGCCAGCACATGGAAGCGGCGGTCCGCCTCGCCGACCTTGTCGAGTTGCAGCAATCCCCAGTTGGGGAGCTTTCCTTGGCTGCCCAGGTAGTGCCACAGGTGGAGTAGGTAGAAGACGCCAATCGCCGCCAACCGCAACAAGTTGGCGCGGGCTTCGCCCTCGTACTGCTGCCAGCGCTGGACGATGTGCCAGGCGCGGTCGCCGGGGAGTGGAACGGGTGCCATCGAACCCTCGCGCATCGTGCGATCTGGTACGAAGAGTAGGACGGCAGTATAGCGAAATGGATCGGATTCCCTAGCCGCGCCAGTTCGCCGGGAATCCGTTACCGCGCCTTGTGGCCGCCGTGTCAAGCGCGCATCACCACCAGTCGATCAGCGACAGGACCCAGATCAGAAAGCAGACCGGTAGGAATACGGCCAGGCCGGCGAGAATCGATACGCTCAGAGCGTGCGTCTCCTCAGCGTTGGTCGGGCGGTAGTCGAGCTGCTCGGCGTCCGGGTCGGCGAGCTCCGCCCGGCACTGCCAGCAGGCCCGGGCGGCCCCCTGGAGCCTGGCGCCACAGTGGGGGCACGCGCGACTCCAGGCGGTTTCCGAGGACGTTTCGGGCATGTTTGCAGGCCATAGCCGCGGGCTAATAGCCCGCCGGAGCACACGAGAAGGCATTGCCACACGACAGTTCACCGGCGGG
>DASVCM010000828.1:0-2369 GCA_036381635.1 Lacipirellula sp. | reverse complement strand
CGCCGGATTGAACGTGCGGAACCCGAAGTCGCCGAGGGCGACGGCGAAGCACGCGACAAGAAGGGCGGGTAGCGGGCGGAATCTCATAGACGGAAGTTCAAAGGTGGAATTGCAGGTTCTTGCTACATTCCGAGTCGCCCTTCCTGCGCCGGCAGGTTGACGTACTTCGGCAGGTGGAACAGTTCCATGGCTTTGGCGTACATGTCGCGGGCCTTGTCGAACTCGCCCATCTCGAAATAGGCGTCGCCCAGGGCGCTCGCGACGTCGCTGCCGACGAAGCAATCGCCGACGTTGCACAGCCGGTCGAGCACGCGCTGTTCGATCTCCTCGGCCCGAGCGGGCGTTGCGGCCAGTTCGGTCACCGCTTCGGCGACCCAATAGGAAGGTTTCCACGGGGCGACGTTTGACGCCTCGCGCCAGGCGATCTCGGCGGCGCTGTCTTGCCCGCGCGCCGCAAAGCTGGCGGCGATGTGGCCGATGATTTCCGCGAGCATGTCGCGCTGCGCCGTCTCCCCCTGAATGTGGACGTACGGCTCCAACTCCGACCGGGCGCGATCGAGATCGCCAATCATGAGGTACTGATACGCGACGAAGAAGGCGTGGTACGGGCCCGCGCGCTGCTGCCGGTAGTCGAGCCGCCCGCGGGCGACCCAGTAGCGCCGCAAGGCGCCCAGATGCGGCATCGACGCGCGGGCCTGCTCCAGGGCGACGTCAGCCTCGGCGAAGCGGTTCTGGCTGGCCAGCGCGTCGGCGCGGGCCCAGTGGTATTCGGCCAGCCATCGCGGCCAGGTCGCCGCAAGCGCCAGCGCTACGCCGGCGCCAGCCCACAGGCCGGCGTAGGCCATGCGGTGCGACCACGCGCCCCGCCGCGTCGCGAGGACGCCCACCGCGGCGGCCGTCACCAGCCAAGGGCCGTACATCCAGTAGCGGAACGGCACGAGCATCGGATGCGTCGGTTCCAGCAGATCGATCTTGCCGTGCTGGCCGCCGAAGGCTTGCAACCGATCGGGCGCCCGCGCGGTCATCATGTCGTCGTTCTGATGGCGGAACACGGTCCGCAGCATCTGCCGGCCGCGGATTTCGCTTTCGAAGAAGTCGAACAGGCTGGGATGATTCCAGAGCGACACGGCCAGCGCCGGGATGCTCACGGCCAGCAGCATGCCGAAGACGTGGCTCGACCACCGCGGCTTAACGAACACTACTACGGCGCCGACGGCGACGATCGCCAGCAGCGGCACCGCGATGCTGTCCCACCGCCACTGGCGCGGGGCCTCGGCGACGCGCTCGGCCATGAACGGCGAGTCGGCCGTGTTCGTCCAGGGAATGTGCACGCCGCGGAAATCCCGGCTCACCGACGAGCGGAGCCAGGGGCCGGTGACGAGCACGACCGACCCGGCGAGCAGTGCTAGCGCCAGCGCCCGGTTCGAGAGCAGCGCGCCGGCGACCCAGCTAAACGCCGTCGCGTACGCGTTCCAGCAGGCTTTCGCAGTTCGAACGAGGAAGTTCATGGAGAGCAGTTTCTCAGCGTGGCTATTGAACGGGCGGCGTTGCCGGCGCGGTGCTCGCCACTGACGTGAAGTCGCGCCGCGTCCACTTCTGCCAATCGGCGTTCACAAGATCGCCTTCGTTGAGCGAGTCGTGACCGAAGATGACCACCTCGTCGCCGATGTCGAGGCCGCGGATAATCTCGATCTGGCCGTCCTTGGTGACGTCGCCCGTGTAGACCTCGCGAATCTTCGCGCGGTCGTCGACGACTGTCATCACCATGGCTTTCTGGTGCTTCTTGATGACGGCGACGCTGGGGATAGTTTTCGCGCGAGTCTTTGCGCTCTGCACGCGCACAAAGCCCGAGATGCCGGCGCGGATGCGGTTATCGGGGTTAGGAATCTCGAGCGTCACCGGCAGCACGCGGGTCTTGGTCGAAACGACCGGGGCGATGCGAATGACCTTGCCGATGAACGGTTCCTGGGGATAAGCGTCGAGCACCACCTCGGCTTCCTGGCCGATGGCCAGCGAGTCGAGCCGCTCCATCGGGTAGTCCATTTGCACGTGGATCGGGTCGAGTTGGTGGATCACCGCGAGCATGGCCCCGCCGCCGACGCGCATCTGCGGCACCACGTCGAGCTGATCGACCACGCCGTTGACCGGACTGACGATCTGGCACATCTGCAAGTCGCGATTGGCGAGCGCCAATTCCAGTTGGGCCGTTTCGACCGCGACCTCGGCTTCCTTCACCTGCATCGCCGACGCCGCCTGCTGCTGGAACAACTTGCGGAAAGCGTCCAGCTCGCTATGCGCTTGCGACAGGAACGCGTTGCGCTGCTTCACCGTCTGCTCGAACAGCGCCGGCTCGAATGTCAGCAGCACAT
>DASVCM010000827.1:0-5318 GCA_036381635.1 Lacipirellula sp. | reverse complement strand
CCCACCGGGTCGGCGATCACACCGTACACCGCCGTGTTCGGACCGATCCGCTCATAGCGGTAGATCTCGGTCATCTGCTTGAAGCTGAGCTGCCCCGGCGCGAGCGTTCGCTCGTGGTGGAACGTCGCGTAGGTAAACGGGGCGCCAAACTTGCCGGCCAGAACCCGCGACGGCGTGCCGACGTCCCCCATGCACATGCCGACCGTCGGCACCTCGCTCTCTTGCATCATTTCGAGCATCCGCACGTTGTCGTGCGGCACGTTCGCCATCGTGGCCAGCTTGACGATGTCGGGACTCAGCTTCGCCATCCGGGCATGCAGCTCGCGCAGGTCCTCGGGCGTCTTGCGGAAATTGTGGTAACTGATGATCCGCTTCGTCCGGCCGAACCGCGGAATCTGCCCGGCGACGTCCTCCTCCAGATCGACGTAATCGACCCCCTCGGCAATCGCTTCCCGCAACAGCAGCAGCCGGGCCTCTTCCGTTCCCTGCCACTTGCCGCCGTCCTCTTTCCGCCGGCAGGTGATAATCACCTGGCACCCCTCGGGACGATCGGCCATCAGTCGGCGAATGTTCACGCGCCCGGCCACGTAGTCCAGCCGCAGCTCGACCATTTTCGCGCCTTGCTCAGCCAGGTGCTGATGCTCGGCCATGATATGTTTATGCCGGCTACGGCCGATCGCGACGCAGATCATAGGGCAATGCAGTGAGTAGGTGAGTAAGTCAGTAGGTGCGTAGGTAAACCACGATGAGCGACTTGTAAGCGGCTTGCAGCCGCCTACTCACTTACTCACCTACTAACCTACTCACCTCGGTCCACACCATTTTGATACAACCACGCGCTTCAATCAAATCCGCTTAAATTGCCGGTCCAATTGCTCTCGCGTGAACACCAGGGCCGTCGGCCGGCCGTGCGGGCAGTGGTGATGGTCCTGGGCCAATCCGCGTTGTTCCAAGAGCGCCTCGATCTCCTGCGGCGTGAGTCGGTCGCCGTATTTCACCGCCGCCTTGCAGGCGATCATATGCAAGAGCTCATCCAGCACGTCCCGCGACTCCGGTTGCTTCCCGCCGGCGAGCAATTGCTCCACCAGGCTGCGGAGCACCTCGCTCGGCGGCAGGTTCGCCAGCATCGCCGGGTAGGCAGAGATGAGCAGCGTCTCGCCGCCGAAGGATTCGATTTCCATGCCAAGCTGAGCGAGCACATCGCGATTCTCGAGGGCGATGGCCGCTTCGCTGGCGGCCAGGTCGATCGGCTCGGGCACCAGCAGCCGCTGGCTCTCGACGGCTTCGGTCAGCACCCGCTCGCGGAGTGCTTCGTACAGGATGCGCTCGTGCAGCGCATGCTGGTCGATGACCTCCAGGCCGTCGTCCGTCTCGGCGACCAGGTAGCGATTATGAATCTGCAGCGCTTTCGGCGGTCGCGACGACTCGACACGACCGTGCGCTTCATCGATTCGCATTGGGTCCGATTCGGCGTCGGGATGGACGCCGACGGTCGTCGTGCGCGGGCTTGCCGCCTGTCCCGTCCTCCCGACCAGCGGCGGCAGATCAATGCGATGCATCTGTAATGATCCGCTCCGCTGCTCGAAGGGACCAAACGGCGCGAAATCGCGAGTCATTCCCTCATCGCTACGCGCCGGCCCCAGTTGCCGTGTTGCCCACTCCCACAACCCCTGCGATGGCGCCGCCGCGGCTGCCGCCAGTTCATCGTTACTTTGCGGCGAAGCGCCAAGGGCCGCAGTGGGCGCCGAGCCTCGCGCGATCAAGTCCGTCGACAGGAATTTCGTCCGCAGCGTCCCCAACAATTGGCTGTAAATCCGCCCGCCGTCCTGGAACCGCACTTCCAACTTCGTCGGGTGCACATTCACATCCACGGCCGCCGGCGGCATTTTCAGGTGAAGAAAGCAGACCGGAAATCGCCCCGTAAGCAGCAGCCCGCGATACGCCTCGCCCAGGGCGTGCTGCAACGACCGGTCTCGGATGAAACGCCCGTTGAGAAACAGGTACTGCATCCGGTTGTTCGGCCGGCTGTGCGAGGGGTTCGCCACGTAACCGCTTAGGCGGATGTCGCCATCCTCGCTGTCGATCGCGATCAATGCCTCCGCCAGCTCCGGTCCGAACAGCGCTCCGATTCGCTCGCGCGCTTCGCCAGGCGGCAAGTCGTGAATCAATCGACCGCCATGGGTCAGCGTGAAATGAACATGCGGATGAGCCAACGCCAGCCGGGCGACCGCCTCGGTAAGATGCCCCATCTCGGTCTGCGTCGTCCGCAAGAATTTCTGCCGCACCGGCGTGTTGAAGAACAGATGGCGAACTTCAACGCACGTGCCGCAAGGCCCGCCAGCCGGCCGCAGCGGCTCCGCCGCTCCGCCGACCACTTCCAGTTCCATGGCGAGCTCCGCTTCGATTGGCCGGCTGCGAAACACCGTCCGGCTCACCGCCGCAATCGACGCCAGCGCCTCGCCGCGGAAGCCCAGCGTACCGACGCGAAACAGATCGTCCGCGTCGACAATCTTGCTCGTCGCATGGCTCGCCAGCGCCAACTCCAACTGGTCGGGCGCCACGCCGCAGCCGTCGTCTACCACGCGGATCAGCTCAATCCCGCCCTGCTCGACCGTAACATCGATGCGCCGCGCGCCCGCGTCGAGCGAGTTCTCGACCAGCTCCTTCACCACGCTCGCCGGCCGCTCGATCACCTCCCCTGCCGCGATCTTATTAACAACGCTCGGCGGCAACTGGCGAATCGTGGGCATAAGAATTCAATAGCCGCAAAGAGGCGCAAAAATCGCAAAAAAAGGAAAGAGAATGGATGTCCCGGTGCGCTACGAGTGACGTTGGAAAGCCCAATTCTCCTCTTTGCGTCTTTTGTGCCTTTTTGCGGCTAACTCAATCCATACTCTTTAATCTTCCGATACAGCGTCCGCTCGCCAATGCCGAGCATCTCCGCGGCTTCTTCGCGGTTGCCGCTCGTCGCCTTGAGCGTTTCGCCAATGAACAACCCCTCGATCTCCGACAGCGGCCGACCGACCAGATCGCCTAAGCCGCTACTGGCCGACGGCGGCCGCAACTGATCGCCCCCCTCCGCCAGCTCCGGCGGCAAATCGTCGAGATCGAGCACTTCGTCGTAATCGACGACGACCATGCTCTCGATCACGTTTTTCAACTCGCGCACATTGCCGGGCCAAGCGTACGTCATCAGCCGCCGCCGCGCCGCGGTCGTCATGCTCTTGATCTTCTTGTGATGTCGGGAGCTATGCATCTGAATGAAGTGCTCGATCAAAAGCGGAATATCCTGGGCCCGCTCGGCCAGCCGCGGCAACCGCACGGTGAGCACCTTCAGCCGGTGATAAAGATCCTCGCGGAAAGTGCCGTTGCGAATCGCCTCTTCAAGATCGCGATTAGTCGCCGATAGAATCCGCACGTTCACCTTGATCGCTTCATTCGAGCCCACGCGGGTGATCTCGCCGCTCTCCAGCACGCGCAGCAGCTTGATCTGTGTCGCGAGCGGCATGTCGCCGACTTCATCGAGAAACAGCGTCCCGCCGCTGGCGTACTCGAACTTGCCGACGCGGTCGGCGCTGGCGTCGGTAAAGGCCCCTTTTATGTGGCCGAAGAGCTCGCTCTCGAGGATATGCTCGCTCAGCGCCGCACAGTTCAGCGCTACAAACGGCCGGTTCTTCCGCGGGCTGTTCTGATGAATGGCCTGAGCCACCAGCTCCTTGCCCGTGCCCGTGTCGCCTTGAATGAGCACCGTCGCAGCCGTCGGCGCAATCCGCCGCAGACGATCGACCGCCTCGTACATCTGCGGGCTGTTGCCGATGAGCCCCTCGAAGCCGAATCGCTCGTCCAGCCGCCGGCTCAGCTCGGCGTTCGCCCGCCGCAAGTGCTGCGTCCGCGAGGCGTTGTCCACCACGGCCCGCAATTGCTTCAAATCGAGCGGCTTGAGCAGGTAGTTAAACGCCCCCTGCTGCATCGCCTCGACCGCCGACTGCACCGTGCCGTGCCCGGTGACCAGGATCACTTCGGCGTCCGGCAGCAATTCTTTCGCCTTGGCAAGCACGTCGAGCCCCGTGGCGTCTTTCATCCGCAGGTCGGTGACGACGACCTCGAAGTCGTCGCGCTCGAGCATCGCGATCCCGTCCTGAGCCGAAGTCGCCATGGTGCACTCGTAGCCGACGCGCGTTAGGCTATCCGCCATTGCCTCAGCATGGGCCGCATCGTCGTCGATAACGAGCACCTTGATGGGTGCGGCGGCGGCAGCGGTGGCTTTGGACATAACGACGATGATACGGGGCCGGCACTACGTGAGAAAGGGGACGCAATCAAGCGGTTGCGCCTGCCAATCGCGGCAGCGCCGGCAGTTCGATCGTGAACTGCGTTCCCTGTCCCACGGCGCTTTGCACGTGAATCCGTCCGCCGTGGGCTTCGATGATCTTCGTCGTCGTCGGCAAGCCGAGGCCCGAGCCGCCCGGCTTCGTCGAGTAAAACGCCTCGAACATTTGGGCGGCCGTGTGATCGTCAATTCCCACGCCCGTATCGATCAAGTGCAAGACGACTGTCTCGCCAATGGTCGTCGTCCGTACGACAAGCTGCCCTCCCTCCGGCATCGCCTGCTTGGCGTTCAGCAGCAGATTAATCAGCGCGCTGCGGAACGACTCGCCGTCGAGCATCACCCGCGGTAAGTCAGGATCGAGATAACGAGTTATCTCGACCCCGCCCGCCGCCGCCTCCGGCTTGAAAAACTCCAGCGTCTCCTCAATCTCCGCGTTGAGATCCGTCGGCTTGAGGTTCAGTCGCCGTACTTTGGCGAAGTTCAGAAAATCGTCGAGCAGATTCTGCAGCCGCAAACACTCCTGCTTCGTCACCGCCACCCGCTTGGCCGCCCGCCGCGCAGTCGGCGACTCGCTCTCCTCCAAGTCCTCGGCCAACAGTTCCATGTTCAACCGAATCGTCGAGAGCGGATTCTTGATCTCATGCGCCAGCGCCCCGGCAAGCTGCGCCATCTCCGTATACTCGGCGATCAGCCGCTCGTAGGGATCGTTGGACTGGACCTCTTCAGGCATCTGTAACATTAAGCCTTTGAATCGGCCGAGTGGCTTAGCGCCTGCTCTATATCTTCAAGCGCAAGCTGAGGATGTTTTCGTAGAATATCATCACACGTCGCGCCCGATTCGATCTGTTCCAAAATGAACTCCACGCTCAGGCGCGTCCCGCGAACGATCGCTTTACCGCCAAGAATGGCAGGATTAGATGCGATGCGGTCAAACATAATATCGCCCCGGGGCGAGTGGCTGATTTGCCTTCTAACGCGGTTTGCAGCC
>DASVCM010000826.1:0-11372 GCA_036381635.1 Lacipirellula sp. | reverse complement strand
AAGGCATGCTCAAATGGCGTCAACAACTCAAGGAGCCGCCGCATACTTTCGCAAGCGGAGAAGCCGTTTCGTTCGCCGCAAATATCAATGCGACCGATTGTCATGTCATTCACAAAGAGCGGCACCGACGTTCGCCATCGCTCATACTCCTCAGCCCGGGATGGGCGAATCCAGTTGGCGTGAAACCCTTCCTTCATTGCCGGCAGATTGAGGTCGAGAACGATCATTGTGAGGTCAATCTCGTCAGCAAACTCGATTAGCGATTCCCATAATAAGGCCCACGGGCGGTGACCTTGCAACTGCACCGCAACATGGCAATTCGAGATGGCGTTAAGATGATGGCCAGACGCGTGACTTCCGAGGCCGATGCGAACTGCTATCTTCCCCATCAGGAGCTGCAATTCTGCGAAGCCAAATAGCCGCAGGCAGATCAGCGCTAGAACCGTCAGAGCGCTGCCGGCTATGGCGATCACGTCGTTCTTGGCGTAAACGCTGTGAATCGCGGAGGCGCCAGTGGCGCCGCATGCCAATGCTGTGGCAACTAGCACCGCTCGATGATCGCCCAGTGCATAGAGCAAGCAATGATGCAGGTGACCCCGATCCGTCATGTACATGCTGCGACCCGTTAGTCGGCGTCGCATGACCGCTGCGGCAGCGTCGATAATGGGAACCGTCAAGAGGGCCGTGGCCGGAGCGATCGCCAGCAAGGCAGGAGCCTTCAAACACGCCAGAATTGTAAGGGCGCCTAGCCAGCAGCCAATCAACATGCTGCCCGTGTCGCCAAGAAAGAAGCGCGCTGGCGGCCAATTCCCTTGCAGGAAGGCGGCAAGCGCCCCTGCGATTGCCACGGCTATGAGCGCCGCTAACGGCTGCCCGGCAATCAAAGCGAGACCTGTAATGGCGATTGCCGTGGTGAGCCCCACCGTTCCTGCCATACCGTCGAGACCATCCAGAAGATTGATCGCATTGATCGCTCCCAGCAGCCAGAACGTCGTAAACGGAATGGACATGACTCCGAGATCAAACGTCCATCCTAATAATTCGATCTGACGAACTTCAAATCCATGACTTGCCAAAACCAGACAGGCGACGATTTGGCCGAGCAGCTTGTGCCGTCCCCGCATTCCGCGAGCGTCATCAACCACGCCTACGGCCGCGAGGATCGCGCTGGCGACAACGAGACCGCGCACCGCCTGCAGATCACCGGCAATCATTTCATAGACATTCAATGACAAGGGGAACAATGCGAGGAGGCCGGTGATCGCGCTTATCAACACCAACAGCCCGCCGCCGAGAGGCACCGCTCGCGCATGACGCTTGTGACCTCCATTAGGCTTGTCGACGAAGCCAACTCGCACCGCAGCTTTTTGGGCTAAAGGCGTCAGCAACACGCCGACCGTCGCGGCAACGATTCCTACCATCAAGTAATCACGCACGGCGCTTGACGCTTGGCTGCGTTAACGGGCAAATTCTAAATTGTTGGAGGTCTTGTCCATTCCGGTTGAGTTCTGAATCAGAACTAGCCGGCCGCATATCGATCAAGACTTCGGTAATACGTGCGGTTTTCTTTGGTCGTGACAACGCTTCCGATGACGTTAGCTCCGACGTCGTGCAAACGGGCTATCGCCTCGTGGATCAATGGCGCCCGGCTCACATCGCGCAGCGCCGTCATAATCGTCGCGTCCGACCGTTGCCCGATGAGCAGGGCATCTACCACGGGCAGCGCCGGCGATGAGTCGATAATGACAAACTCAAACTGCTCCCGCGCTTGAAGCAGTAGACGTTCGAGCGCCTCGGATGTAAGCGAGGCCAGGGATTCGCTGTTTCTTCTCCCGGCGGCGGCGACGGCGAGGAACGGCCCATTTTCATAGACCAGCACGTCTTCCATGGTCCGGTGACCAGTAAGCATGTCGCACACGCCGGGTTCCAGAGAAATTCCAAATGCCGCGTGGACCGCTGGGCAGCGCAAATCGAAGTCCAACAGGACCGTTCTTCGGTGAGCTCGTGCAAGGCTCTTCGCCAACTGCCGTGCAAACGTTGTCTTGCCCTCTCCGGCAATGGCACTAGTGACTTGTATCACGCGATAGTTCGCCATTTCGGATTGGCGAATGAGCAACGTACGAATGCGATCGATCGACTCTCGCAGGGCCGTGGCGTCTCGGCCCGTCGGCTGTGGCTTAACTAAAGAGCGCCGCGGTAGCAGAGGCACCGCCCCCAAAACGCGAAGATCTGCCTGGTAAAGCTCGCCGACGCCGCCAATTCGCTGCGACTTGGCATCGAGCCAAAACAATCCAAGGCAGGGCAACATCAATCCAAGAATCGCGAACGCGGCCGATTTCTTGATCCGGTCGCGAGGACTTAGTCCTTCGGGCCGCCGGGCCCTGCCCAATGCCTCCACGCGAGACGCCGAGGACAGCTCGATTGTCAGAGTCTCGGCTTCGACGCCTATCTCGTCATAGATTCTCTCCAGCCGATCTAATTCATTGCGAGTAAGCTCTACAGTCACGGAGCTCGTGCCGATTTTGTCGGCCGCCGCCGTCGCGGCAGCCAACTGTTCACCCATCGTCTTTTCATGCGCGCGAAGAATCTCGAGTTCGCGTTTGAGGCGATCTTGTTCAGCACGCGATTCGGCGGCGCGGCTGTGACGGGCGATCTCCGCGTCGCGCGCCAGCTGCGCGGCAATTTCCTCCGTAACAGAGAACTTGATTTCCTCCAATCGCTGCTGTTCGCGCTGCACTCGTTCGTGATAGGGCTTGAGGATGCGATTCCCGCCGCGCCCCACGCGGGAACTCGCCTCGTCCGCCACAAGCTGCGCTTGGTGAAGCACTTCGGCTTGTGCAACCACAGCGTGATGGCTGTCCACAAGCCTTTGCTTTTCGGCATCCGCGCGGGCCGCTACCTGTGCTTCATGGTCGTTACTGCTATCGGCCTGCGACGCGAGCTGGTCTGTGATGCGAGCCAGCTCAATTTCAGCTCTCAATCGGTCAAACTGAATCCTCCCGAATTCTTCCTGTAGCTGCGCGTAACGTTGAATGGCTACCTGTTGTTTGATGCTCAAGGCTTCGGTATCGCCGCTACCGAGGCTGTCCGTAAGATTCTGGAGCTTCGAACGCAGTCGCCTGGACTTTTCCTCCTGCGTACTCATCGCGGCGTGCAGTTCCGCCAGTCGACGCGTCCGCTGCTGCTTGCCGACGTCAATGACGTTCTTCACATACGCATCGAGGACAGCATTGACAAGATCAGCAACAAGAGCAGCATCTTCCCCTTTCATGGAGATCGTCATGATCTCTGCGTTTCCGGGGAAGTCCACTTGGAGCAGGTTGCGCAGCCAGATGACTGGATCTTCGGTTGCGACGATCGACTTTATCGCAGCGGCACTTTTAATTGTCGGGTCGCCCAGCGCGGCCAGAAGCACGCCGTCGCCTAGGACAAGTTCGCGCTGGGTGCGTTTGAAGACCTCAAACTGTGAGGCTTGCTGATCGTCCGTGATTTTAAACGCCAGATGTGGCGTCTCGCTGTGGACGCGCAGAGTCGCGTAGGCGTGGAAAACCGGCTGCGTAAACGTCCAAGCGGCGGCCGCCATAGCTCCACCGCAGACCAATCCGGCGAAGCACATTTGCAACCAATTGCGCCGCGCCGCATGCAGTACAGGAGCCAGGGCTCCGGCAAGTTGCGGAGAGCTGGACCGCGTGGTTATGCCAAGGGTTTCTCGACCGTCATTGGACCTTAATGGCACGGTAGCTGGAACGGACGCACTGCGTGTTTCAGCAGACGGCGGAGAAACGGCGTTCGTCGGAATCTGATTCAAGGGCGCGTTACTCAAAGATCGTCAAAAGCAGTTATGAGTGCAGCACAGGATGAGAACTGCGGCGTATGCCGAGCGAGTTCGAGTCGTCGCGATCAACAGAAGTCGCCTAAAGTCAATCAGTGACGACTGGACCTTGTAGTTGCCGATCGGGGAAAGCGCAGTTCAGAAACGCGACTTCCAGTAGCAACATGAGAATGGCGAGCGGCATCATCAGCCATGCCGCGACATCGTGAAACAGCCAGTCTGCCGTTGTGGTCGAAGCATACTCGTGCGCCAATGCGGTCGCAGCGATGCGAAGAATGTTTGCCGCTAACGCGATCGGCACGGCACTGGCGAACAGAGTCCACCGAAGCCATGCCGGCCCTCGAAGGATCATCGCAGCGCCGGCGGCTACCGCAAAGAAGAGTATCAGCATCCGCAAACCATTGCACGCTTCGATGACGCCAATCTTGGCGTGAGTCAACACAATGACGTTTCCCTCCGCGAGAGCTGGTATGCCAAGCAGTTGGATGACGTACGTGCTTGCTATCGTGGCGATGCGCTGCAAGGGGTCCGAGAGTATGTCAGCAATTCGGCCAGGCAGCGGCACCATGAATGTCAAGAACACGATTGACGGCCACGCCCACTGAAGGCCGCGATATCCCAAGGTCAATAGGCAGACGCCCGCCGCCATCGGCACGATCGAGTACGGCTCTAGTAGCGCGTAGTACCAGTACGCTGCTACCAAACGCATTGCCGCTGCCAGTCCAATGAAAATCAAGCCGACTGTGCTTGCCGTATAAGGCGGAACCAGCATGTCCCGCCGATACCACAATAGAAAGACGGAAAAGCAGGGGACAAGGAAACCGTGTCCGTACGCCGCCTCATTGGACCAGCGGATGGCGAGCGCCTGAAGGGTGTCAAAGTAAGCCCAAGCCGCCGCCGCCGCGAGCGCTGCCAGCGGCACGAAAAGTGCGGGCCCCTGCGGTCGCAATGCGGCCAGGCTAGTAAGAGGCGCCCGATTCATGACAAGTTGTTGGCATCTTGGAAGTGATGTTGGAATCCCAAACGGTTATGAATGGCAGGCAGGGCGCTTGCGCATGTACATTCGGCGCGCACTCCGTTCTTCTCAACTGCGCGATGCGCATTTGACGAGCAGTTTGCTGTGGGATTCCTTCGCCATCGCGCAACAAAACATAACTTGTCGACATCCTGCCTGCCGAACCCGTCATGGGTTCAGCACCATCCATGCAATTGCGAACGATCTAAGCACTGCGCGAGCGCGCAGTAATCGCGCCGCACGTTATTCAGCCTTCGCATAAATGTAACCGCGGAGCGATCACACTTGGCGTTAACTGCACCAGGTTGGTTGCCAGTCGACCATGCCGTGCGACTGGCGAACTTTAAATTGGCTCTAACATAAAGTCATCAATCTCGACCGATACCCCTTGCTGAAGGCAGTTGACTACCACAATTAGCCGCGTACCTCCGCGGCGACTCGTTACGATCCCTTCGCAGCCGGCAAGCGAACCTCGCTTAACGCGTACACGCTGTCCGGCGAGGATGCGCTCCTCAACGGTCATTGGCGCGCCATCCGCGATCAGCCGGGATAGCTGCTTAAGATCGTCGAAAAGCTGCGCCTGGCAGGCGTCCGCCACCTCAAGGGTTCGCACCACTCGATTGGTCTCTAACGCTACAAGGCGCTGTTCCAAGTCGGATAGCAGAAACAAGTAGCCCGGAAATGCCGGGACAAAGGATAGAAGTCGTCGTCCACGGCTGAAGGTTTCGCGCGGAATAATTGGCAAATAATGCGAGATTCTTTTCGCAGCGAGGTCTGCAGCAAGGGCCTTTTCCTGCCGCGACTTCGTATAGACCACCCGCCACCGGCAAAGATCGGTCATGCCGAGCGGCTTATTATCCTCGAGAAGATTCTCGGGAAAGCAAGCCGCGGGCGGCAGACGGCCCTGCGAGCGAAGTGCGCAGCGTGAGCCAGTTGGCTTAAGAGAAGTGCTTATCGAAACCATCGGTGTCCTGACGTTGATTACAGCTTCAAAGAAGGGGGCATCCCGGTCTTGGGCGCCCTTCTCTGGCGTCTTCGAATCGCCTCATGCCCGCAACTAATCTGCCCGCGAGACTCTGCGTCTTACAGTTACTGCAGGGCCGACGCTAATTCGACTTCAGCTCACTCGATCTGTGATTCCTGCTGTTATACGGGCCGCCACCTTAATTCGTGGCGTAGGTCCATTGAAAAGACATTGCGCCGGCGTGCGGTCAGTCCGGCCAGCACGCGACGGTGGGAATAATAATGCGACCCACCTTCAAAATGCGATCCCCGTAATCGCGGGGGGCTGACCAAGTCAAGACCTGGCCTAGATTGTTTGCGACTCGCTCTACTTTCCTTCTGCAAGGCTGAGTAAGACGGCCCTCTGCTGCAGTGCAATCGATGGGCGGCCGATACACTTCACCGTGATAATCGTAGCTCCAAGCCATGTCCGCCAAAACTCAACGCACTGCTGCTAATGCAATTGCTCACGCATGCAGTTCGGCGCGGTGACGAGGCGCAAGTGGTTGACGGGTGAATGAGGGACGGTAATCGCATCGCCGGCATTAATCCGAACCAATACAGGCTCCCTGATTGCTGCGCTTCGCGGCGGCTATGTGATCGAGTCGGTTCGCAACACATCATAGAGAGCCCATTCGTTTTACCGATTGCAAAATAGACGGAAACGCGCGACGTCTTGCGCTAAGGCGCAAGTGATGCGACTTATGTGCGGGACGACTGAGTTCGCTGCGCAATTCAGATTCCGGTGGCGTCGTGCAACTACTACGGTGCTCAACAAATTGATCGCGCGAATTCTGCGCTTGCCCCCGTTAACGCGGGGCTTTCTGCCTCAATAGCGAGTCGCTAGACTCCGCCGAAATATGGTGCAGCTGGATGACTCTTTCTCAGATAGGCAATTGGTTCGCACTCCTTTATCTCCCGCTTCTTGTCGATCATTCAAGCGACTATGTCGGGTATTGATGGCCGTTGTTAGCGCAGTGGTGTTAGGCCGCGATGATATCAGCGTCGCATCGCGGTGCGCATTGCCGGTTCGTAGGACGCGACGGCAGCCGCACGCAGAGCGCGCGGCTGCCATCGCCCTGGCGCAGCTCTGGATTTAGCGCGAGGCAATTGCAACGCGTTCCGAAGTTCATTATGCCGGAACTTCCGCTTACCGACGAATCGTCTCATCGGACGACGAGAGCCAGCTCTGCTCCAGTCACGACACTTGGCCCTGCGCCGTGTGCTGACTACACCTTCGATCCAGCCGACTTGGCGCTAGTGATCCATTGGCTAGCGTTGGCAGCCAGCCCGTCAGAGAATTTGGTGTTGCCTGAGCGTCAGCGCAAACTTCTCGAAGGCATAGCCGAGCTGATTGCTGCCCCAGCCTGGATCTGGCTGGCAGGCGTTTCAAGCGGAGGCCAGGCTGCGCCGCCGGTGATTGTCACGATTCAGGACGGCGGCTGGTCAGACGACGAGGAACGCAATCAATTACTTCGCGCCGTCGGCCACTCACAGGATTTGATGCGCGGCGTGTTCGGAGCAGGCGCGACATGGCCTAAGCATCCATTCACATGTTCCAGCGAGTCATTCCCTTCACCCATTGGCTCGCCGTCCAACGCGGACTGCCGCATGCCTGTAGAGACTGGGTTTGAGCATGTACTGGTTTCAGTCTTCACGCTCGGCCTGCAGGCGTACAGCGGGATTGTACTCTATCGGCGATGTGGAGAGCCGCCGTTCCTTGATCGCGAACGAGCGATTGTGCACGCCATGTTTCAACATGTCGACTGGATCCATCGCTCAGTGTTTCAGGCGGCGGCGCTCGTGGGCGCCACCGACATTTCTCCGCGCGAACGCGAAGTGTTGATGCGGTTGCTTGCCGGCGAGTCGCGCAAGACGATTGCCGCCAATTTGCGGTTGAGCGTGTACACGGTCGCGGATCACCTAAAGCAGATATACCGCAAGCTTGGCGTAAAAACGCGCGCCGGATTGATGGCCAAATTCATCCAATGCAGTGTGAGTCCGCCGTCTAGCGACGGCCCCATTTGACGCAGTGAAGCTGAGTGCGACTCGAACCCCCCATTGACGTCGCCTCGCCCTAGAATTCGCCATTCAAGTCGGTCGAACCAGCATGAACGCCTCCGGGGATGAATTTAGAAAGCAGTTCGGCCCGCGTGACGACGCCAAGCTTGCGGTAGATCTCTTTGAGGTGATCGCTCACTGTATGCGGGCTCAGCTTAAGCTTTGACGCCACCTGTTTTCGGGAGTCGCCGCCCAACAGCAGCAATAGAACTTGGCGCTCTCTCGGAGAAAGCTTAACGACGTTCTCGCATCCGACGGCGACGCTGTGGTCCGTCCCGACCCACTTGGCTTGGGAAAACACGGCGTGGACAATCAGGCGATCTTGTTCATTAAAGGGCGGTCGCGCAAACTTGCGGTGGAAGCCGACCCAGTTGAATTTGTTCGCCTCTGTGGGGATGACGGATACGAGAAACTCGTCAAATCCGGCCGCTCGCCATGCCTTGCCCGTCGGAGACAAGTGCCAGGCCGCATCGTCAAGAAGCTCAGGGCGGCGACAGGTGGCGCAATTCTGGTTGCGAATGGCTTCCTGCAAGGTTGCGATGCAGGTTGGCTGGTAACTTGGATGAACGAGGGCGCCGAGTACTTGCGCTCGCTGACGCTCATCACTCCAGCCGCCGTCCATTAAGACGACTGTCGCCTGTTCGAACCCATTGTTCTGGATCTGTCCTGCTGCCCAGATCCATGCATCCCCGCTGATGAGCGAGCTGATCCCCGCGAAAAGACTCCGCTTCCGCTCAGCGATCGGCCGGTTCACCGACGGATCGCTTGCCATCGCGAACAGATTGACAAGCTTCTCGACTGCGGCGATGGTTACCGACATGGCATGGAATGGCGGGTGGTTTACAGCGATCATGTGTAAACACAGCGCAGGGAGATTGAATGCCTCCGCCTGATCCGGGCCATCTCCTACTGCTTAACCGCAGCCCACGGCAGTTACCCGACACAAATTTTTTTGCCGATGCTGCCGACCTCCTTTCCGACCGGAAATTCGCAGCGGGCAAAATTATCCTTTGCCACGGAAGAGGGAAGCCCCGCATTTGTGGGGGAGCCTCACGAGAGCTTGCCATTGATGGGGCAAGCGTGGGCGAATGAAACTGGCCCATCGGAAATGTAAAAGAGGGCGGCGCTATGCGAGCGCCGCCCTCTTTCCTTGTCTGCCCGACTTAACGGGAGCGTTTCTAAGCTATCCGTGCCTGACATCATGGATTCGCTTAGGTCGCATCAACGATATCGGCCAGAAACCGCGGCCAATGTGAGCACTAACTCTCCAAGCCGCCGGCGGACCAAATAGCTGAAATCCCATATTTGTGGGGCGAAAAAGCTGCATTGACTAGAAGATTTGGGTCATTTCCGACCTCTATGCAAGTTACCAGCTGCTGTTGTTACAATAGGCCGACCCCCATTATTGTGGGAACCTCCTCATCGTGACGCTGCCATGAATTCTCAGTGCTCAATCAGCCAGTTGCTTGCAGCGCTCAAAGACGGCGACCTGGCAGTAATCGAGCACTTGTGGACTCGATTCGCCGTACGCCTTGTCGCGTTAGCGAGGCGCGATTTGCAATCCGCTCCCAAGACTGGAGGGGATGAGGAAGACATCGCGCAGAGCGTCTTCCGCAATATATGTCGCGGCGCCATGCTCGGACGGCTGCAGAACGTTAAGAATCGTGACGAACTTTGGTGGTTGCTCATTGCCATCACGAAAAAGAAGGTCATCGATCATATCCGGCGGGAGACGGCCGAGCGTCGAGGCGGCGGGCGAGTGGCCTGCGAAACCGATCTCGCCATTGCGGTCGCCGTGCCGCCGGGCTTTTCACTCACCACGATACTTGCGGAGGAGCCAACACCCGAATTCCTCGTCATGCTTGACGAGCAAATGCAACGTCTGCTTGGGCTACTTCGCGACGACGTGCTCCGGCGTATCGCCATCGCGAGGATTGAAGGATACACGGTCCAAGAAATCGCCCAATCAATTGGAATTAGCGACCGTTCGATTGAGCGCAAGCTACAACTCATCCGGAAGGCATGGACGCGTGACATGGCAGCGCAATCCTAACTTCGGCTTCTGAGGAGAAGATGCTTTCCATTTCCCGGGAACCCCGCGTGTTTATGTTGAGCATCGCGGCGCTTGTCCTCATCATCTCCATGGCGAATGCTTCCGGCGGGAGCGAAATTGCGGTTTCGTTTACTGCGGCTCAGCCGTTCTACAGCAAGCCCACGTTTGGATTCCCGGCGCCAGCGGGGCCAGTCTCCGGCCAGTTTATCTACGAATCGGAAACGCCGCCGAACTATACCGTTCCCGACAAGGGCGTCCCGGCGAAGGGTTACCGACATCAGCGCGCTGGCGGGTTTGCCATCACGTTTGGCGATCTGCAGGTCATTGCCGACGACTACGTCGTAGAACTCTACGACAATCTTCCGCAGCCGGACATTCGCATCGCCGACGTCGTGACGGTCGTTTACTCAAGCGATCTGGCGCCGCCGCCAACAACGCCGTTGCTGGTCAATGGTACGCCGTACGCCTCTGGGCAGATGATAGTCAGCTTCCTGTATTACGGCGGGCAACTATTCGACGAGCCCGACCTGGCTGCCCTTTCGGGAATTGACGGCTTTGGAAAGGCCATGTCTTTCCTGGGCGATGTCGGCGACCTGAGCGAGCCGTCTGACGTATTCGTGTTCGTCGATAGCGCGCAGACCCAAGTGTTCGCGCCGGCCGACTTTGATCGGGATAGCGACGTCGACGGCGCGGACCTGCTCATCTGGCAGCGTGCATTGGGTGACGACGGCTCCGCTGGCGGAGACGCGGATCGTAACGGGATTGTCGACGCGGCGGACCGGGGCGCATGGCGCGAGGCGTTTGGGGCGACTACAGCCACTGCCGCTGTTCCCACGCCTGAGCCTAGGGCGGCGTCTCTGGCCGTAATGAATTTGCTGTTTTATATCGCTGGTTCGCGCCGCCGCACCGGCCAGAGGCGCCCCCAGCCATGATCGGTCGCCGCTCATACGCCGGCTTCACGTTGGTTGAGCTGCTCGTGGTGGTCGCCATCTTGGGCGTCCTGGCGGCGCTGTTACTTCCGGCAGTTCAAGCGGCGCGTGAAAACGCAAGGAGGGCGAGCTGTCAGAACAATCTCAAGCAGATCGGCTTGGCGGTGTTGAACTTCGATTCAGCGAACGGCAAACTGCCGGTCGGCGCAAGTCGCTGTGAGGGGTTAGGCCACTCCTGGTGGGTCGACGTCGCGCCATTTCTGGAGTTTGGCGCGATCATCGCGGCTCTGGACAAGAAGTCGCCAAATCATGGTTCGGTGCTGTTGCACCCCTCCAATGGTCGGATTGTCGACGGTCTGGTGATATCGTCGCTGATCTGCCCTTCGTCTCCGCTCGATCCCGTCGCCATGGTCGGTAATGTTAAGGCGATGATGCCGTCCTATGTAGGCATTTCAGGGGCGTCGCCCAACAACTCTGACT
>DASVCM010000825.1:0-12703 GCA_036381635.1 Lacipirellula sp. | reverse complement strand
ATCAAGCGCTGTTCATCGGCCTGCTGCTGTTGATCGCCGCCGCCGGCAAAAGCGCCTTGGTCCCTTTCTCCGGCTGGCTGCCACGAGCAATGGAGGGTCCTACCCCTTCGTCGGCCATCTTCTATGGCGCCCTGTCCGTGCACCTTGGCGCGTTTTTACTGCTTCGCGTAAGTCCGCTGCTTGAGCGATCTGCCCTGTTGTGTGCGATCATCGTCCTTGTCGGGCTGGCCACAGCGGCGTTTGGCGCTCTCGCGGCGCGCGTACAAACCGATGTCAAGAGCGCTCTGGCCTTCGCATCGCTCACGCAAGTCGGCATCATCGTGGCGGAAATCGGATGCGGACTTCGCTACATCGCGCTGATTCACATGATTGGCCACGCCTGCCTCCGCACGTTGCAATTGCTTCGGGCGCCGACGCTGCTGCTCGATTACCGCACGTTGGAAAACGCGATTGGCGGTCGCCTCCCCGGCGCGGGCTCCTTTTGGCAACAATCGGCGCCCAGTCCCTGGCGCCGGCGATTGTATCGCTTCGCACTGCAACGGGGATACTTCGACGCGGTGCTGAACGACTATGTCGTTCGCCCGTTCGTCCGCATCTTTCAATGGTGCGACTCCATGGAACGGCGTTGGACGCACATGCTGTCGGGCGCCAAGTCGGGGGAATCTAACGCGGTTGACTCGACCACAGCCATCGCCGAGGAGTTTCGATGATCGAGCTGCATTTCCCGTGGCTGGAACTGGCTATCGCGACGCCGCTTTTCGGCGGTCTGTGGATCGCGAGGCAGCGCGATCCCGAATCAGCGCACAGACACAGTCTGATCTGCAGCGGACTAGCGCTCGTCTTCGCCGTGGGCGCGTGGCTCGATTTCGGCACGCTCCGTACCTTTGAGGCCCATGACCGCTGGTCTCTAGGCTGGCACGCGGCCCACGTGGAGCCATTTGTTATCGATGAGCTGAGCGCGCCGCTGCTCCCGATGGCCGCCCTGCTCTACTTTCTGACGTCGGTGGCGACGCTGCGCTCCAAAATGCGGCGATTTTCCTTCGCCAGTCTACTGATCTCAGAGGCGATCCTGCTGGCGACGTTTAGTTGTCGACATCCTTGGGGGATTATCGCACTGCTTGCCGTAGGCGTCTTTCCGCCGATTGTCGAGCTCAGCGCAAGGCGACGATCAGTCAGAGTGTTTGCGATCCACATGGGCGTGTGCATAGCAATGCTGGTTACTGGCTGGCTAGCCGTGGAGCAAACGGCCGCCGGCGCGGCGCCCCCAATGTGGGCCATCGCGCTTTTGCTGGCCGCCGTTCTGATTCGTAGCGGCATCGTACCCGCCCACTGCTGGATGACCGACCTGTTCGAGCACGCCACGCTTGGAACCGCCCTGCTATTTGTGACGCCGATGGCGGGGGTTTATGCCGCCGTGCGACTATTGCTGCCGATAGCGCCAGACTGGGCGCTCCGCAGCATCGCCCTGATTTCTGTGTTCACGGCCGTATACGCCGCGGGAATGGCCCTCGTGCAGCGAGATGCGCGCCGGTTCTACTGCTATTTGCTGCTAAGTCACTCGTCGCTCGTTCTTGTGGGGTTGGAAGTTGCGACGCCGATTGGCCTAACCGGCGCCCTGTGTTTGTGGATTTCCGTGGGCCTGTCGTTAACAGGATTCGGCTTGACTCTCCGCTCCATTGAGGCTCGCAAGGGGCGCGTGCTGTTGTCAGAGTTCCATGGGCTCTACGAGCACATGCCGGGGCTTGCCGCCTTCTTTTTAATCACCGGACTGGCAAGCGTCGGTTTTCCAGGTACGATCGGATTTGTTGGTTCAGAGTTAGTGGTTGAAGGCGCTGTGGACATTTATCCGCTGGTTGGAGCGGCCGTCGTACTTGCGGCCGCACTGAATGGCATTGCCGTCTTGTGGGCGTATCTGCGCGTCTTCACCGGCATGCGTTATGTTCCTACGATTTCCCTGCAGAGTCGCCCGCTCGAGCGAGTTGCGATCATTGTCCTTGCCGGCCTGATCTTCGGGGGCGGGATGTTTCCCCAACCTGGACTTTCATCGCGGCACCACGCCGCCAGTGAAATCATCCAAGCCCGCCGCGAGGCCTTGCGCGTAATGCAAAGCGATGTCCCGCAGCCTCGATTGGATATCGCCGAGCTTTTCTCGCAGAATCAGCAGCCAAGCCCGCCGCCAAGCTCCAATCGGCGCCGCTAGCCGCCCAACCCTCGGAAGCGCCAGACCATTAACTGAACCTGAGCCGAGTCGTGGGCGTCACTTCCCAGGAGCTCGTCCATCAAGCGGAGATAGCGATAACCATGTCGACGGTCGACACTGAAGTGCCGCGCGGCAACTTCGAAGGATTCAAGAAGTACCTCAAGGAGGATCTTGTATCAGGTTTGTTGGTCTTTCTGATTGCCCTGCCGCTCTGTCTTGGCATCTCGCTGGCGTCGGGGTACCCAGCGATCGCCGGCGTGTTCACGGCGATCGTCGGTGCGGTCATCACCACCCTGATCAGCAACTCCGAACTCACGATCAAGGGCCCGGCGGCGGGCATGATTGTGATTGTCGTCGGAACGGTGACTTCATTCGGCTATACCGGCGGCGAGGATAAGCTCGCGGATCAGCGGGCCTATCAGATGGCCTTGGCCGTCGGCGTTGTTGCCGGCGCCATCCAAATTATCTGCGGCTTGGTCAAAGCCGGAACGCTGGGCGACTTCTTTCCCATCTCCACCGTGCACGGCATGCTTGCCGCGATCGGGGTGATCATCATTCTCAAGCAGTTGCCCGTCGCGGTCGGTCAGTCGGCCAAGGGCGAGCCATTTGAGATTCTTGGCGATCTGCCTGAGAAGTTTGCCAACGCTAATCCGCAAATCGCCCTGATCGGCTTGCTGAGCCTGGCGATTCTGTTCGGCTTGCCGATTCTCAAGAAGTGGCTCAAGAACAAGTTCGTCGACAAGATCCCGGGGCCGTTGGTTGTGTTGCTAGTCTCCGTGCCGTTGGGCATCATGTTCGACTTGTCGCATGAGCACACCTACTCGTTCTACGATCATGAGTACAAGGTGGGCGAGCAGTTCCTGGTCAAGGTGCCCAGCAATCTGTTCTCCGCCATTGCGCATCCCGATTTCTCGGTCTTTACGAACGCTGATACGCGGTACGACGCGCTTAAATGGGTGCTCATGTTCACCCTTATCGGCAGCCTGGAGTCGCTGCTCAGCGCCAAGGCGATCGACATGATCGATCCTTGGAAACGAAAAACCAACTTGAACCGCGATCTGGTGGCGATTGGCATCGCGAATACGGCGGCGTCGTTTATCGGCGGCTTGCCGATGATCTCTGAAATCGTTCGTAGCAAGGCCAATATCGACAACGGCGCCCGCACCCGTTTCGCCGACTTGTGGCATGGCGTGTTCCTGCTGGGATTCGTCGCGCTGGCGCCCGGGCTGATTCACCGCATCCCGCTAGCGGCATTGGCGGCCATGCTGGTGTACACCGGCTTCCGCCTGGCGTCGCCGCGAGAGTTCGTCAACGTGTTCAAGGTTGGACCTGAGCAACTGGTGATCTTCATTGCGACGATCATCGCAGTTTTGGCGACCGACCTGTTGATCGGCATCGGCATCGGCATCGCCGTTAAGGCGACCATCCATCTGCTCAATGGCGTGCCAATTACCTCAATTTATAAGTCCTATCTCGAAGTCTCGACTCAAGGCGAGGATACGGTCGTAATTAGTGCTAAGGGCTCTGCCGTGTTCTCCAACTGGATTCCCTTCCGGCGCGAGATCGAGCAACTCGGGCTGGCGGAAAGGAACAACGTCATCATCGACCTCTCCGACACCAAGCTCGTTGATCACAGCGTCATGGAAAAGCTCCATGAAATGGAACAGGACTTTCAGCAAGCCGGTTTGCGGTTGGAGGTCGTTGGTCTGGAGGGCCATCGTCAGTTATCCGATCATCCCTTGGCAGCAAGGAAGAAGGGAGCGGCGCCGCTACGGCGAATCACGGTCGTATGCGAGAATTCGCTCGAAGACCTGATCGAAAATGAGCTCGTACGCTTCGGAGTCCGGCAATATGCGGCCTCTCCTTGTCGAGCCGCAATCGATGCTCCGATACCGGGCGAGGGCTACGTGCGCCTGGAGATCATTGCGGTGCGCCAGGTGTGCGATCAGATAATTACCGCCATTCGTAGCATATCCGCGCCTGGCGCACTGCTGACCATCAGCGCCGACGACGTGACCTTTGAACGCATCGTCACTCCGGAGATCGCTGTCGGCGGCCCAGGCGCATCCACGCCCAGCGAGCTGGCGAATTCAGAACACTAAACGGTTCGTCGCCGCCATGGCGCAACGGCCGCCGGGCGGCTATAGTGCATGCCGCTTCCAATCTTCAGACGCCGCCTGCGATCGGCTCCAGTATGCGCCTGTTCCCTTCGGCTTCCACGACGATTCGCCACGCTCACGTGCTGTCGATCATGATCGGCGCGGCGGTCGCGGCGGAGTTCAGTGGTGTGCAAGCAGCCGACCGCCAGCGGGTGACCAAGCCGAAGAACATCATTTCCCGTGAAGAGTGGGGCTCGAAGCCGGATCCCATTCCCGCCTCCCGCCGGCATACCCCGAAGTACATCACGCTCCATCACGCTGGCGTTTTGTGGACGAACTCACAAGACCCGGCTCAATTCGTTCGTAATATTCAGTCCTGGGGCAAACGGCGCCCCGAGCTCGAACAACCGCCCCGCAACACCTACTGGCCCGACCTGCCCTACCACTTTCTGATTGCCCCCGACGGCCGCATCTTCGAAGGCCGACCGCTTGAGTACGAACCGGAGTCAAATACGAAGTTCGATCTTGCCGGAAACATCAACGTCGAATTGATGGGCGACTTCAATCGCCAGCGCCCGAGCCCAGAGCAATTGGAGGCTGCCGTACAGCTCACGGCCTGGTTGATGCAAGAATTAAAGATCGAGGCGAAGCATGTGCGAACCCACCGCGACGCCGCTCCCGGTCAAACGGAATGTCCCGGCGCCGATTTTTATCGCTACTTCAAAAGCGGCGAATTCCTGCGATGGGTAGCCGAGATCAACCAGGGCAAGAACCCATCGATCGATCCAGGGCCGCCGCTGACCGACCCGCCGGGGCCGACCGAACTCATCACGGACACGCGCTCGACGAAGTGAGTAGCGCTCCTCGCCAGCCCGCGGAAGCTATGGCCACAATAGCCATGCTATCGGCCGTTGCCGCTGCTGACGCCGGATCCGCCAAACTCCGCCCGCGTTTTGACCCGTTCGACGCGCTTGCGCATCACGCCCAAGGCGATTCGAGTCTCGCGGATGAGCAGCACCGAGCCGTGCACCATCGCGCCCACGGCAAGTAGTCCGGCAACGATGCCCGCGAATTCTAACACCTGCACGGCGATTCGTTGGCCCATCGCCGCTATCGTGGCGCCAAGCAGCGACACGAACGTCGCCAGCGCGAATCCGCCCATGGCGATATAGAACCGTTGCAACGAAGCAACGAGCAGAATCGCCCGGTGCTCTGTCGCGTCGAGATCATTCAGCCGTCTCGCGGCCAGTGGCGAATTCAGATCCGCGGCGCCCTCGAGTTGCTTGGCCAGCTCACGACCACGGTCAACGGCGCGAGCGAGTCGATTGCTCGTGCTCATCGCCAGCAGCGAGGCGGCGTTGGTGAGAATCGCCGGCGCCACCATCAGCGACAGCACGGCGAACGGGTTGGTCTGCATGACAATTTCGGCTTGCATGAACGGCGATTATAGCGGAGCGGCCCACTCCGTCGCAGCGCTGGGAACGCGACCGCATCGGTCGGGTTGTATGGCTTTCTCGGATTGTGGGGCCAACATCGACCATCCGCCAGCATGCCGCAGACGAACCAGACGCCATACTTCTATATGAATCGCCGCCGCTTCGTGTTCTGGTTCAGCTTCGGGCTGTTCAGCCTGGCCGAGAGGCTGCGCATTTACGGTCTCGATGAACTGGCGGCCGCGACGCTCCGCGCCGTACAACCGCCAGCTTCCGGTGCATCGTCGCCCGCCGTCCATTGGCGCGCCGCGAGCAACGAGCTCTGGCGCTGGTACGAACGCGAGACCCTGATCGACGGCCAGTGGCAGCTTTCCGGCATCACCACGCCGATTAACAAAGAAACCGGCGAGCCGTACCACGGCCAGGTTGGTTACCTCGAAGAGCGCCTTGTTCCGGACAACGTTCGTCGCGGCAGTAGCGCCGCTGACGCGCCGCCTCACGAGGACTTTGCCGAGGTCGCGGCAACAGAATTCACGCCGCGCCGCCCTCATCCCATGCGGCAGGCCCGCCACGGCCGCCCGCCGAGCAAATGGCTCCGCAGCCTCAATGCGGACGAATTGCGGATCTGGCTCAAGACGATCGACGTTCCCGAAGCGGGGGTGAGCGGCATGACCTTCTGGGAGCACCTCACCCGCGACCACGAGTTCGATCCGGCGAAGATCGAAGGTCTCATCGAGGCGGATCAGGCGAAGCTCCACGCGGCGGCACATTACGGATATTAGGCGACTGCCGTTTCCCCGAGGCTCGTCAAGGAGTCCGGCTGGTGCACACATAACGGACCCCTCGGCAGACCTCGGGGTGAACGCTTCAAGCCGCCTACTGGCGAGCTTCAGTCATTCGCGAACCGTCCCCGCGCGGCTATACTCGGCTATTCCGGCCCAGCTCTACATATCCCACCGAAACTTTTAGCGCCGCGGCTCACCCGCGTTTTCGCTACGCTTAGCCCATGCCTACCAAGCAGATTCGTCGCCTCCTGGTCGCCAACCGCAGCGAAATCGCCATCCGCGTCTTCCGCACGACGCACGAGCTCGGCATCCGCACCGTCGCGATGTACTCGCATGAGGACCGGTACGCGCTCCACCGATTCAAGGCCGACGAGGCCTATCCCATCGGGGAGCCGGGCCAGCCGCTGCAGGCCTATCTTAACATCGAGAACATCATTGAACTGGCCCGCGAGCGCGAGATCGACGCGATCCACCCGGGTTACGGCTTCCTGAGCGAGAACCCCAAGTTCGCACGCGCCTGCAATGACGCCGGCATCATCTTTGTCGGCCCGCGCGTCGAACTGCTGGAAAAGCTCGGCGACAAGCTCAGCGCCCGCGAGGTCGCCCAAAAAGTCGGCGTGCCGGTACTCGGCGGCTCGAACAAGCCGATCGCCGACGCTGCCGACGGTCGCAAGACGGCCGCGAAGCTTGGCTACCCGATCATCCTCAAGGCGGCCCACGGCGGCGGCGGCCGCGGCATGCGCGTTGTTCAGCAGGAGCAAGATTTTGACGACGCCTTCGCGGCCGCTCAGCGCGAGTCGCTCACGGCGTTCAATAGCCCCGACATCTTCGTCGAGAAGTTTATCCAGCGGGCCCGCCACATTGAGGTGCAGCTCCTCGGCGATCAGCACGGCAATCTCGTCCACCTGTTCGAACGCGACTGCTCCGTGCAACGTCGCCACCAGAAGGTTGTCGAAATTGCCCCGGCGCCGAACCTGCCGGAAGACGTTCGCGTCGCCATCTGCGACGCCGCGGTCGCCATCGGCCGCAAAGTTGGCTACGACAACGCCGGCACGGTCGAGTTTCTAGTCGACGCCGACACCAACCAGCTCTACTTCATCGAGGTAAATCCGCGGATCCAGGTCGAGCACACGGTCACCGAAGAAGTCACCGGCATCGATATCGTTCGATCTCAAATCCTGATCGCCCAGGGCCTGCCGCTGCACGATGAGGGCATTGGGCTGCCGACGCAGGAGGATATCTCCACCAATGGGTTCGCCATCCAGTGCCGCGTCACCACCGAGGACCCGTCGAACCGCTTCATGCCCGACTACGGCCGCATTACGCACTACCGCTCGACGGGCGGCATGGGCGTGCGGCTCGACGGCGGCACCGCGTTCTCAGGCGCCGTCGTGTTTCCGTACTACGATTCGCTGCTGGTGAAGCTGAGTTGTTGGGGCCGGACCTTCCCGCTGGCCGCAGGCCGTACCGAGCGATGCCTGCAGGAATTCCGCATTCGCGGCGTGAAGACGAACATCCCGTTCTTGATCCGGCTGGTAACTCACCCGACGTTTGTTGCGGGCGACTGCACTACGCGGTTCATCGACGAGACGCCGGACCTGTTCGAGTTTGAAACCCGCCGCAATCGAGCCACCAAGCTGCTCACCTATATCGGCGAGGTCATCGTCAATGGCAACCCTCATGTGAAAGGCAAACCGAAAGCCGCGCGCCGCAGCCCCGCGGAGCTGCCCGTCGTCGACGACTCGCAGCCGCGTCCGCAAGGCACACGCGATCGCCTGAAGGAACTCGGCGTCGAGGGCTTCGCGACGTGGGTCAAGGAGCAGAAGCCGCTGCTGTGGACCGACACCACGATGCGCGACGCGCACCAATCGCTCCACGCCACCCGGTTCCGCACCTACGACCTGGCCCAAATCGCCGACGCCTACTCCCGCAGGCTTGCGGGCTTGTTTTCCATTGAGATGTGGGGCGGCGCCACCTTCGACGTCACGATGCGGTTCCTGCACGAGTCGCCTTGGCAGCGGCTCGAAACGCTACGTGAAAAGATTCCCAACATCCTGTTTCAGATGCTCCTGCGAGCTTCGTCGGCCGTCGGCTATACGAACTACCCGGACAATGTCGTTCGCGAAACGGTGAAGGAAGCCGCCGCGGCGGGGATCGACGTGTTTCGCGTGTTCGACGCGCTCAATTGGACGCCCAACATGCGCGTCGCGATGGAAGCCGTCATCGAATCCGGGGCCATCTGTGAAGCGGCCCTTTGCTACACGGGCGATATCCTCAACCCGAAGCGCTCGAAGTACGACCTCAAATACTACGTCGCGCTCGCCAAAGAGCTTGAGTCGATGGGCGCCCATATCCTCGGCATCAAGGACATGGCGGGGCTGCTCAAGGCGCCCGCCGCCGGCGTATTGGTGAAAGCCCTCAAGGAAGCGGTTGATATCCCCATCCACTTCCACACGCACGACACCAGCGGAGTGGCGGCCGCGTCGGTCCTCAGCGCTGCCGAAGCGGGACTCGACGTCGCCGACGGCGCCCTGGCGGCGATGAGCGGCGGCACCAGCCAGCCGAACCTCAATACGATGGTCGAGGCCCTCCGCTTCACGCCGCGGGCCTCGGCCCTCGACTCACACGCGCTCGACGCGGTCAGCGAGTACTGGCGCGAAACCCGCGAGTTCTACGTCCCCTTCGAAAGTCCGGTGCTCGCCGCCGGCGCCGATCTCTACGAGCACGAGATGCCCGGCGGGCAGTACACGAATCTCTTCCAGCAGGCGCAGGCCCTGGGGCTGGCGGACCGCTGGCCGCAGATCTGCCGAATGTACGCCGAGGTGAACCAACTGTTCGGCGACATCGTGAAGGTCACGCCCACGTCGAAGGCGGTGGGCGACATGGCGCTGTTCCTGGTGGCCAACGACCTGACGACCGACGCCCTCATGCAATCGGACCGCGAGCTGGCGTACCCCCAGTCGGTGATCGATCTGCTCTCGGGCCGCATGGGACAAACCGTGTTCGGCTTCCCCGAGGAGGTGCAGCAGCGCATCCTCAAGGGGGAGCCGCCGCTGGAAGGCCGCCCCGGCGACACGCTCCCGCCGGCCGACCTGGCGAAGGTCCGCGAGAAGATCGCCCCCTTGGTGGAAGAGGGCGAACCGACCGACCAGGAAGTCGTCAGCCACCTGATGTACCCACAGGTGTTCGAGCAGTTCGCCCGCCACCAGCAGAAGTACGCCGACGTGAGCGTGCTGCCGACGCCCGTGTTCCTCTACGGCATGGAGCCGCAGGAGGAAGTGGCGATCGACATCGAACCGGGCAAGACGCTGATCGTAAAGTTCCTCACCATCAGCGAACCCCACGCCGACGGCACGCGCACGGTGTTCTTCGAGCTGAATGGCCAGCCGCGCGAGGTGACGGTCGCCGACAAGTCGCTCAAGGCCGACGAAGCGGTGCGGCCGAAGGCCGACCCGACGAACTCCAAGCAGATCGGCTCTAGCATGCCGGGCATGGTGGTGACGGTGGCCGTGCAGCCGGGCGACAAGGTGGCCAAGGGTCAGAAGCTGATGACGCTCGAGGCGATGAAGATGGAAACGACCATCGCCGCGGAGGCCGACGGGAAGGTGAAGGAGGTGCACGTCAGCACCGGAACGCAGGTCGAGGCTGGGGATCTTCTTATTACGCTCGAGTAGCACGATGCGAGCCCGGAGCTGCGTTAAGTCGAATTCGAAACATCGTCAACCGGCGCTTCTCACTGGCGGGACGCCGGTGGCGTCCGCATCATCGCCGCGATAAGATCATCGCAGCCGGAGTTGCAAACGCTTTGCCACGGACCATAGCGGCGGATAGGCTTAGGCCCATCGGTCGAGTACATCGGTTCGTGCCAAGCAAGGAGAGTCGGCATGAAAATCGTCGTTATTGGCGGGAGCGGGCTGATTGGGACGAAGCTGGTGAAGAATCTTCGCCAGCGAGGGCTTGAGGTCGTGGCGGCGTCGCCGTCGAGCGGGGTCAACGCGGTTACAGGCGAGGGGTTGGCCGAGGCGCTGGCCGGCGCTCAGGTCGTCGTCGATGCGGCGAACTCGCCGTCGTGGGAAGATGCGGCGGTTTTGGAGTTCTTTGAAACCTCCACGCGCAACCTGCTCGCCGGGGAAGCGAATGCCGGCGTCGAGCACCATGTGGCGCTGTCGGTCGTTGGCACGGACCGCCTGCTGGCCAGCGGCTACTTTCGCGCGAAGATGGCGCAAGAGAACCTCATCAAAGCCGCGAAGGTCCCATACACCATTGTCCGCGCCACGCAGTTTTTCGAGTTCGTCGGCGGCATTGCCGAATCGGGCGCCGATGGTCAGACCATTCGTTTGTCAGGCGCGATGATGAAGCCGATCGTGTCGGACGACGTCGCTGCGGCGCTAGCGGACATCGCCGTCGGGCAGCCCCGGAATGGCACGGTCGAACTTGCCGGGCCGGAACTGATACGGATGGACGAGCTGGTCCGTCGATATCTCGTCGCCAAGCGAGACGCGAGAACGGTGACGACCGACGCCGAAGCCGGCTACTTCGGCACGCCAGTGGACGATCGAAGCCTCACGCCCGACGACGGCCATCGCGTCGGCGCAACGCGATTCGACGATTGGCTCGCCTCCGCCATTCAGTAAGACGCCGCGCCGGACGGGCGCAACCCCCGCCCGAGCGTTCAGCGACGTGGGACAGATATCGCTGTGAGATGTATATGGGTGGCGCCGGCCGACTACCGCGGCTTTCCACCATCGCGGCTGACGAACTTGCAGAAGTGACTCGGCTCGCCGTCGGCCTTCTGTTCCTGATAGACGAAGGCCAGACCCTCCTCGTCGAACTTCTGGAAGAAGTCGTCCCACGAAATCGGCTCCAGCGGCGGGTTCGAGGCGCCGGTGGGCATATCGATCCGCAGCAGCCCTGCTTCGTCGCCGCGGTTTTCAGTGCCCGTAATGGTCGCCGGCTTGCCGCCGCGGGCTTCGACCCACTTGCGAATTTCGTCGTGATCGGTCGTCTGCTTCGACTCGTGTGCTGCCTGGGCCATCATCAGCCTCCTTACGCTTCGGGTAAAGGTGCATGAATTCAAGCCACAGGTGCAACCGTCGTGCCGCGCCGGTCCGACAACGCGTCGGCCACTTCTGGCGCCAGGATTGCTGGCGAAAGCGTACTATCTGGTCCGCTTTCAATGGGGTACAACAACATGACTATGTGTTCTAGCTGCAGCGGCGACGGCAAGTGCGAATTCTGCGAAGGGCATGGGGTCGTAATCACGTCTCATGCCGAGGGCCAGATGACGTTGTACCAGACGCAGCCATGTGCGGTGTGCGCGGGGTCCGGAAAGTGCCCGAGTTGTTTGCCGGCGGCGGCGCTGACCTTGATCGGCCGGTCCGCTGGCGTCCTCGCTGCCAAGGGATAAGCGTCGGCCGCGGTTCTATGTTCGCGCCAGGCAGAGAGACGCCGCGGGCGCTATGGCGTTACGTCCAGCGGCTGGCGCGAGCGCCGCTGAGGCAGAGCGTACACGCGATGATCATCGCGAGGGCCGAACTCTCCGGCACGGGCGACGCATGTCCGTGATGCCCGCTGCCATCGCTCATGTGGCCAAACTGCTCCTCCCAGACGGCCCGGTCGGGTTGGTTGACCGTCCGGTCGCGGTTGCCGTCGCCCTGGGCGAGCGTGGCGCTGGCCGTTCCCAGGCCGCGCTGCCAGGCGAGCATATCCTGGCCGTCGACCATGCCGTCGGCATTGAAGTCGCCGTTCGGCGCAACTTCGGAAGCGTCGACGATGATCAATCCCTTGTTGCGATCGCTGAGCAGGACTTTATCGAGCCCCAGCCCGTGGAAGGCGCCCCAATTGCCGTTGAAGTCATCGGATGTGCCGGCAAACGTGTCATAGGAGCCAACCCATGCGGGGTTCGCTGGGTCGGCTAGGTTTAAGACTTGCAGCCCCGCCTCGTACCAGGAGAGAAACAACAGTTCGCCGTGCATGTGCGAATGGTGCGGACTGTGGGCTTGAATGCCGAGCGTCGAGGCAGTAATCGTCTTCAGCAGTTGGGGCGTCTGCGGGTCGTTTGGCTGGTCGATCATCGAGATGTCGTAAATCCGCACCTCGCCGTTCTCGCGCTCCTGCGAAACGATAAGCAAGTTGCCGTCCTCGCTGGGCATGCTCGTATGCGTACCGCCGCCGGTTTGGATCGCC
>DASVCM010000824.1:0-13395 GCA_036381635.1 Lacipirellula sp. | reverse complement strand
TCTACTTAGTCAGCAGCTCGTCGAGATTGAGCAGCGCATTAGCCACAATCGTCAATGCATACCGGCTCTCAGCGGCTGCCAACTGCATTGCATCTTCGCGACTAGCATTAAAGGCCCTCACCCCATCCTCATAAAGCCGCTCCATCGCCGCAAGTTGATCACGCGGCATGTCCCGCCCCACCGCCAACCGGTACCCCGCAGCGATCTGCTCGCGCGGCGTCTCGCCCGCCGCCTCCATCCGCCGGGCCAGGCCCTGCGCCAGCTCGATAAACGCCTCGTCGTTCAGCGTGACCAGCGCCTGCAGCGGCGTGTTGGTTGCAATCCGCCGAGCCACGCAGACGTCGCGACTGGGCATGTCGAACGTAATCATGCTCGGGTAGCCGCTGGTCCGCTTCCAATAAGTGTACACGGCGCGGCGGTACCGATCCTCGCCGGTGGCGTTCTCCCACTTCTGATTGTTATACACGCTGCGCCACACCCCCTCCGGCTGCGGCGGCATCACCGGCGGGCCAAACATCTTCGCCGCGAACCGGCCCGACAACACAAGCGCCTGATCGCGGACCATTTCAGCCGTGAGACGCGTTCGTGGACCGCGCGAGAGGAGCTGGTTGCGCGGATCGGCGTCCAGCTTCGCCGAGGTGACGGTCGCGTCCTGGCGATAGGTCGCCGACAGCACGAGCGCCCGCAGCATTCGCTTCACGCTCCAGCCGTACTCGTTCTTCAGTCGCAGGGCGAGGTGATCGAGCAGCGCCGGGTGCGATGGCAGTGTGCCGGACGTGCCGAAGTCGCCGGCCGTCTCGACGATGCCCAGCCCGAACAGCTCCTGCCACAGCCGATTGACCAATACCCGCGCGGTGAGCGGATTTTCCGCCGCCACCAGCCAGCGGGCCATCGCCAGCCGGTCGGCCTTCGCGCCCTCGGGCAGCGGCGGCATTACCGCGGGTACCCCGGGAGTCACCTCCTGCTCTTTGTCCAGCCAGTTGCCGCGGGCAAACAGGTAGGTGTGCCGCGCAAACCGTGACGGCTGTTCGACGAGAACCGGAACATTCGTGCCGGGCGTCTTTCGCTGCTTCTTCATCAGCCCGGCGAGTTCCGTTTCGAGACGCGAGAGCTCCTGGTTAGTGGCCAGGCTCGCAATCTGCCGGCTGCTCGTCGCGGCAAATCTGGCGCGCTGGATATAAAGCGTCCCGCCGCCGGAATCGACGTCATTGAACCGCAACGAAAGCCGCAAGCGAGCTTGCGGCGGCGCCTGGACGGGCTTATCGAGAATGAACACGGCCCGCCGCGGTTGCCACAGTCGCGTGTAGGCCCCCCAGCCTTGCTTGTTGTCGTGGAGACTGTCGGCGGGATCGAGCAGCGGATCGGCCTCGTCGCCCACCGCGGCAGCGAACTTGAGCTCAGCGACTACTGCTCCGTCGGCCGAAAGCAGCTCGCCCTTCAAATGGGAAAGAACGAATCCCGATTCGGGCGTCCTGAGCGCCGCCTCAATATCTTTCGGCAGCGCCTCGATGCGCACCGCCGCGACTTGGCCGCTTTCTCGCAGCGGGAACTCAAAGGTGAAGGTACTGCCGACGGCCACCGTTCCCTCGGCGACAACCTCGCTGGCGCCCGTTGCTTCATCCTTGCGAATGACCAGCGTCGCTCCCTCGCCGCTCGCCTGGGCCGTGTCGCATTTAAGCGGCGTCCACTGGGACTCATCGCTGAGCACTGCCGACTGGCGCTCAAACAGCGCGTGCCGCAGTTGCAAAATCCTCGCGTCGCGCTGCTGCGCTTCCGGCCAATCCGCCACATCGTTGGGCACGCGCAGCCACGGTTCATCGTCCTTCAGATCCGTGTCGCGACTGGTGTTAAAGAAGGCGACGAATTTGTAGTACTCCTCGTGTGTGAACGGATCATACGGATGCGAATGGCACTGCGTGCAGCGGAAGGTCGAACCCAGCCACGTCTGCCAGGTGGTCGCCACGCGATCGAGCACGGCGGCCGTGCGATACTCCTCGTCGTCGGTGCCCCCTTCGGTGTTAGTTTGCGTGTTCCGGTGGAACGCCGTGGCAAGCCGATCGGCGAGCGTCGCCTCCGGCAGCAGGTCGCCGGCGAGCTGCTTCACCGTGAACTCGTCAAACGGCATATCCTCGTTGAAGGCCCGGATGACCCAGTCGCGGTAAGGCCAGATGTCGCGGTGCGGATCTCGCTCGAAGCCGACCGTATCCGCGTACCGGGCCAGGTCGAGCCACATCGACGCCCAGCGTTCGCCGAAGTAAGGCGAAGCGAGCAGGCGATCGACGGCCCGCTCGTAAGCGTCAGGGCGATTGTCATGTTCCAGCGCCGCATATTCCTCAGGCGATGGCGGCAGCCCGATTAAATCCAGCGAAACTCGCCGCAGCCATGTCGCCCGCGCCGCTTCGGCGGCGGGCTCCAGCCCCGCCGCTTCGAGCTTCGCCAGCACAAACCGGTCGAGCGGATCGCGCGGCCAATCGTCGCGCTCGACCGTCGGCGGCTCCTGCGGCCGCGGTGCGATGAACGACCAATGCTGGTCCCAATCAGCGCCCTCGTCGATCCACTGCCTCAGCAGCGCGACTTCGTGCTCGCTCAGCGGCGGCCCGTGATCGGCAGGCGGCATGCGCATATCCGGATCGGGATCCGAAACGCGATCGATGAGGTACGACTCGTCCGCCGCGCCTGGAACAATCGGCTCCAGCCCCGACTCGGCCGGCGCGACGGCCGTCTCCCGATAGATCAGCGACAGACCGCTCGCCTGCTTGACGCCGCCGTGACAGCTTACGCAGTGCTGGGCGAAGATCGGCCGGATGTGAGCATTGAACGAGACCTCTTGCGGCAGGCTAAGCGCATCGGTGTGCGCAGCCTCGTCAGCTCTCGCCGCAGAACACGGCGCAGCGAGCGCGCAAATCAGCCCAAGCCGGATGGCGGAACTAGAAGAAATGAGCATCCGGCCATTATGACAAGAAATGCGCGATTAATCAGGCTCCGCCCTGTTCGAGAAACCTCTTATCGGTCCCCTCTGTCGGAAGAGATCGGCACAGTTTCACGAAATATGCTTGGTGAATTCAGGTCCCGCCCGGCAGCGGAACCTACGCCCGACCGAGCACGTCGTCGTAAACTTCGGCAACCCGCTGAGCCATAATCTCGGCCGAAAAGCACTCCGCATGGCGGGCCTGCGCGGCGCGGCTCATGGCGGCGTAGTGCAGCTTGCCGCTGGTAAGGTCTTCGATCGCCCCGGCCAGCGATTGCGGCAGGCCCGGTTCGACGAGCAGGCCCTCGCGATCGTCGCGGATCGCCTCCGGCACGCCCTCGACATTGCTGGCGATCACTGGTAAGCCGGCGGCCATCGCTTCTAGCACCACCATCGGCAAGCCTTCGCCGAACAGGCTCGGCAGCACCAGAGCGTCGATCTTCCGTAACTCGGCGGGCACATCGGCGACGAAGCCGGTCCAGTCGATCGCCGGCGCCAGGTCGAGCCGCCCGACAAGGCTCATCACCTCCGCCTCGTAGGCCCGCGATTCAAACGGGCCAATCGCGCGCAACCGGACGTTGTGCCCGCTCTCCCGAACTTCAGCCAGCGCTTCCAGCAGCACTTCGATGCCCTTCCGCGGGCGGAACAGCGCCGTCATCCCCAGCGTCCACGCCGTTGGCGTCGTCATGCGCGGCGGCACGTCGATCGTCGTGACGCCGTTGGGCACGCACACCACGTGGCTGGCGAGGAAGCCCTGCTCGATCATGTACCGGCGAACGCTCGGCGAAACGGCGATCAGCCGCGCGGCGCGGTGGGCCGTGCGGCGTTCGAGCCATATGTTCGCCAGGTTGCGAAGCCAACGAGTCGAGTCGCGGCCCGCGGGGCTGTGGACGTGATAGACCAGCGGCACGCCGGTGATGCGAGCGGCCTGGCCGCCCACCATCAGCGACCGCGGCGTGTGGGCGTGAACGAGGGCATAGTGTTCATCGCGCACAAGCTGGGCGAGCTTGCGACCGCAGGTGAAATCCAGCCGCCCGCGCATCGGCAGCTCGTACAGCCGCGCCTCGCGGTGTTTGCGCGCCTGCGGAAAACGATCGGGCTTCACGCAAGCGAAAGTCACTTCGTAGCCGCTCTGCGGAAGGTAACCGGCAAGCAGGTCCTGCACCCGTTCGGCGCCGCTGTAATGCTCGCCGTTGACGACGTGGAGCACGCGAATCTTCTTAGTCGCGGGCTTCGTCGTGCGGACAGGCGAGGAAGAAACAAGATCGAGCGGCGGAGCGAGAATGGCGTCGTTCATAGACCGAAACTTGCGCCAGGTGGGCCGTGCGGTCCGCGGTGCGGACATATTTGCAAGTTTAGGTCGCGAGGACTTGAATGGAGGACTTGAGAAGACGCATCATCGCGCGGAGAAAAGGCCGCTTGTGACGGTTGTGCGGGACGCTCGCTTGAAGGCAACGTCCTGGTGCTGCACCGGCGGCCTGTTAGCCCGCGGCTACCAATCGACTACCGCTGCACGGGGGCCTGCGGGTTCGCCGCATGCGGGCTGGCCGCCACTTCCTCAGCCATCACCTTCTTCCACCCCAACGGCGTCCGCGGAGCGCTGAACAGGCCGGTGAACCAGGAGCCAAGGTTCTTCTCGTTGATCTGCGGCTCCCCCTTGAAGATGTAGGCATGCCGCTCTTCGCCGCTGGGCAGATTCACTTGAATCCCCTTCGGCTGCATCGTCTTGCGGTCAAGCATGACGTCGACCTTGCTGTAGTTGGCAGCGTCGCTCGCCCAGCGGGGATAGGCCTCCAGCCAGATGTCGGTCTCCGTGGACTTAAAAACGCGGATCCAGTAGCGGTTCATCAGCTTCTGGGCGTCGGCGCCAAACAAAAACGGCAGCGGGCCGTCGACAATGTTCTGGCCCCGCATGTTCTCGGGGATGGTCGTCACGACAAGCTGCTTGTCGCGGTGGTTGTACTCGTACACCGCCTTGCCGTCGCAGACCCAGTGCTCGCCAATCTCATGGGGCTGGTGAATCCAGTCGCCGGGCGCCTTCACCTCCGGATTCTTAGCGTCTGCCTTCGTCCAGCGGTAAATCTCCTCAATCTTGAAGCTTCCCTTGTCGGGTTTGGAGAACGAGAGCTTGCCGGAGCTCTTGATGAGCGGGATGTCGCTGCCCGGGCCGAAGACGGCGTTGTACTCCCACCGTTCGAACTCACAGTTGAACGTCTCGACCGTCTTGCTCGTTCCCTCCCACATCTGCAGCGTTTGCAGCACCAGTTGCTGATCGATGGCGTTTAACGGAAAGCCGACCGGCGCTTGCGGTTGAACGGCCGCGGCCTGCTGCCCGGGGACTTGCTGCAGCCCGTTCGGCTGTATTCCCGGAACGCCGGGAATCGCTTGCGGATTGGCGGGCTGGCCGGCAGTTGGCGTGACGGGCGCGCCCGTGCTGACGAACTGCGTGGCGCCGGCCGAGGGTGTCGTTGGCGGCTGCTGCGCGGCCGTTTCAGCCGCGATGGGGCCAAGCAGGAGCGTCGTCGCAATTAGCAGGCGGCGGTGAGTCATCGCGCGAATCTCGCGGTGGCAAGCGGAAGGATGCGCGGCGCCAGGGCCGCTGGAGGGCGCGGAGGATAGCAAGCCCCCGCCAGCGAAGCGAGGGCGGTTTTGGCAAGGGCGCGCAACAATGCTATCGCGTGCTGACGCCAGGAGAGCGTATCTTTTCGGGCGCATTGCAAGTGTGCGCTATGTATCGAACAGGGCAAATAGAAATAGCCCCGACCAAGCCTGGTCGGGGCTAATCGGGCGCGTGGTACGCTAAGCGGCCCCCTCGGCGGACCTCAGGTGACAGGGATCTCAGATGCTCGAAGAACTTCGCTGGAAAACGAGCGTCTCGGCGACCTGCCTCCATACCGCCGTATGCCGTGCCCGCGGGATGGAAGCGGCCGACGCCGCATTGGCCGCAGCTGTTACGCCTGCCGCCGACGCCCTTATTGTCGAGCTGAACGCCGCCGGCTGGCCGACGCCGGCGGTGCTCGAAGAGCTGACTTCGCTCGCGGCAGAGATCGATAACAACCGCGAATTGGTATCTCGCGTCATCGCCCGATTGCGGCTGTCGATCGCCGATGTCGCCTTCCCAGTTCGTGTGGCGGGGGCGATCGCCGACTTGGAAGCGGCCGTCCGGCGAACGCAGCCGCAGTTGGCCGAGGAGCTGCCGGCGCGGATCCGGCCAATCCGCGAGCAATGGGAAGCCCGCGCTCCGGGAATGCTTATCGAGATCGCCCGGCTCACCGACCCAATGATTGTGCCGCAGGCGGCGGAGATCGTTTTGGTTTCGCCCTACGTCGGCGGGCACGGCCTGGCTCACGCCGCGCAGAATCGGGTGACGCTGGAGGCCGTGCTGTTCAACCCGCTGCCAAAGCTGCCGGAAGTGGTACGGTTGGCGTGGTTGATAAGCCAACTCAATGCCGACCTGCCCATGCTTACGGACGTGCTGCCGGCGAGGCGTAGCCTCGCGGCAATGAAGTTAGCGATGATCGCCCCGGTGCTAGCAGCGGCCGAAGCCGTGGAGCTCGGACAATGCGACGAAGCGGCGGTGACCGGCGCGCTGAGAGCCTGGCAGCCGCAATCAAACGCCGAGCAAACGGCGGCCACGATCTGGTCCTGGTGGCAGGCGTGGATGGAGCACCCCACCCGCTGGCCGGTGGCCGTGGCGGCGCTGGAACAGATGTTGACGAAGGACATTTAGCCGCGGAGCTCGCCCCGCGACCCGCCGCGAGCGGCGGGGCTAAATGTTCGGCGGGTAGTTAACTTGGGATTGACCGGCCCGACGCCTCAACGGATTATCTCGCGCCTTGTTCTATGGCCATGCGTGCGGCCAAACTCTCCGGACTGGGTTGTGTCGATGACTCATTCACTTGCGCAAATCGCATTCTTCTGCTTTCTCGTCTCGCTGCCTTGCTTCGTGCGCGGCGAGCCAAACGTCGCCGTTGATACTGCCATCGAACCTGCGGCCGCCGTCGGCGCGGCCCGAGCGCGAGCAGGCCGGGTCGTCCGCTTCCAGCAGCGGCCCACCGTCGTCGGCGATCGCGTCGCCCAGCGACTCGGCGTGCATCTAGCGCTCACGACCAAAATCACGCAGTCGGGCCAGACGGCCCATGAAAGCACGAGCGACATGCGCCGCCAGCAGCAGCGCAGCATCGAAGTGCTGGACGCCGTCGACGGCCGTGCGGTGAAGATCCAGGCCTCGTTCCCGCTAAGTCGTCGGCAGTCGCCCGAGGCGGGCAGCCCGGACGAGCTCGCGGTTCAGCCCATCGAAGGTAAGACCTACATCGTCCATCGCGAGGGCGATCAGCTCGCCATTACCGACACAGCCGGGCACATTCCGCCGAAGGACCAGTACAAGCTCGTCGCCGAGTCGCTCGAAAACGTCGGCAAGCCGAACCCGCTCGCGCTGCTGTTGGTCGATCGGCACGTCACGGTCGGCCAGCGAATCCTCGTGCCGCGCGACATGGTCCAACAACTGCTGGGCTTTGATGATCCCGTCGGCTCGGTGCGGAGGTTTGAACTGACGCTCGTGCGCGTTGACCCGGCCGATGAATCGCATCGAGCGGAGCGGGCCGTGTTTCAAACGCGCATCGAGATAATGCCGAATGAGTCCTCGCCGCTGACGATTTCGCTCAACGGCGAGATGGTCGTCGAGACGGAGACTTGCCGGCTCGCGGCCGTCGAACTCAACGGGCCGGTGTCGATGTCCACCATCGAGCGCACCTCGCTGGGCATCTATCAATACTCCGCCGGCGGCGAGCTGCACATGGCCATCCGCTCGCAGTACAGCACTAAATAGCCGGGCCATCTCGCCGTGGCGAGATGGCCGGGTTATTTAGTGTAGCTCCAAACAATGACGCCGATGACGACGGCAGCAGCCGCGACGAGGTAGCCAACCAACAGCGACGTCGCCAGCGTGCGGTGATTGCGCATCCAGCGGAACACTCGCTCGCTCACGCTCTCTTTGTGAGCGCGCACCGGCTCATCGCTGAGCCAGCGTTCGATGTCGTCCGACAATGCCCGCGCCGAGCCGTATCGCTCTTCCGGCTTCGCGGCGAGCGCCTTCATCGAGATCGAACTGAGCGGCTTGGGAAGCCATGGCGCCCGGGCAATCGGCGGCGCGATTCGGCCGCTTTCCATGCGGGCGAACACCACGCCGATGTCGTCATCCGTATCGTGGGGCAGGGCGCCGGTGAGGAGGTGGTACAACGTGGCCCCGAGGCTGTAGACGTCGGTCGCCGGACCCAGCACATCGTTGCGCCCCGCGGCCTGCTCAGGGCTCATATACGCCGGCGTGCCGATGGTCGTGCCCAGTTGCGTGCTCGTGCCGCCGCCTTCGCTCTCCAGCGTGCGCATCATGCGCGTCGTGAGCGCAACGTCCTCGTCCGAGCCGATTACCTTCGCCAGCCCCCAGTCGACGACCAGCGTCTCGCCATACTTACCGACCATGATGTTCGACGGCTTGAGGTCGCGGTGAATGACCCCTTTGCTGTGGGCGTAATCGACCGCGTTGCACACGTCGACGAATCGCTGCAGCAGTTTGCGCAACTCCGGCATTCGCTGCCGCGCGTTCGCCGCCGCGCCGCGCGGGCCGTGGAACCGCTGAATCACCTCCAACAAACTCTCGCCACGGATCAGCCGCATCGCGTAGTACGGCCGGCCGGTCGCGTCGGCGCCGAGGGCGTAGATCGGCACGATCCCCGGATGCTCGAGCCGTCCAGTGACGCGGGCCTCCAGCAGAAAACGCGCACGAGCGTCTTCGTCGTCGGCCCATTGCGACTTGATCTGCTTCAGCGCGACCGTGCGGTCGATTTCTTGATCCCGCGCCAGATACACGACGCCCAGGCCCCCCTGGGCGTGCACCTGGCTCACGTCGAACCGCTCGCCGGGCGTGAGCATCCGCGGCGACGCGGCGGCGGGGGCGCGCGGCTTCGTATCGTAGGGACGCGTCTCGAATTGCGCCTGGCTGGCCAGCGTCACGTCGGAGGTGTGCGGCATGAGCAACCGTCGCACGGTCGACGGCAATGCCTGCAGCCGTGAACCGAGCGGCTGGGCGACGGACTCGCCGCTTTCCTGGGCGACGGCCTGTTCCAGTTCCGCCCGCTGCTGATCCGTAAGCTTCGCATGCGTCGCCAGCACATCGACGAGCGGCCGCTGCGGGTCGCTCATCCACTGGCACACAGCCGCCTCCAACTGCCCGTCGCTCAGCCATTGCCGCTGGCGAACAAGCATGCAAAGCAACAGGTCGTGGTCAGAAGGCGTAAACGACATAGCGAACGTTGTAGCACCGCCGGCGCCAGCAAGCTACGGCCGCGAGTTTAACGCCTGGGCAGGCAAGCGAAGTGCATTCGACGCGAATATGTATCGAGTTTGTAAAAATACTTTGGTTTTCAACCTGGGGCCTGCAATAATCGCCCCCGGTTCAGCGAATAGGCTGGATGATTCCAGCCGCCGCGCCGGCGTCGCGCGACGCGGCTCTTCTTATCGCGCGGTTTAACAGAGGAGACATGGAATGCGCGTATCTAGCTCTCACTTCTGGGCTTGGGGATGGCTCGCGGCACCGCTGCTGGCCGTCGGCACAAGCGGCGTTGCTGTCGCGGAGGCGGACGCCGATCAGCCGGCGACTGAGGACGCCGCCGCCGCGGTCGAACTCGCCGAGGACGACGATGAGGATGCAATGAAAAAAGAAAGCGGCATTATTCGGCCGACGCACAAGCAGACGCTGATCATCAACGTCAACACCGGCGACCTGCCGCAGACGACGCTCACCAGCTTCTGCCTCTCGCCCGAGGGCAACATTCTCGCCGCCTGCGGCAACGAGAAGGGCGAGGTCCGCATTTTCGACGCCGGCGGCGCCTATCTCGAGTCGTGGGAACTGCCGGTGAAGCCGGACGCCATCAACATCGGCTCGGACGGCAACGTCTACATCGCCGGCAACGGCAAGCTGCTGCGGCTGGACACAGAGGGCAAGGTGCTGCTGGAGGCCGAATCGCCCCACGCCGCCGAACTGCTTAAAAACGAGGAAGCCCTGCGGAAGGAGATCGTCGATCAGGCGAAGCAAATCTCCGAGCAATTCGCCCAGCAAATCGAAGTCTTCGACAAGCAGATCGCCCAGCTCGAAAAGAAGAAGGCCGAGAAGGAAGAGGAGGGCGAAGAGCTCTCGGCCGCCGACCAGGCGCGGCTCAAGTCGTACGCCGACATGAAGAAGCAGTACGAAGACATCATCGAGCAGTACGGCGGCAAGGAGATGAGCGACCAGGAGCTTGCCGAAAAGGTCAAGGCGTCGATGGACTACAAGCTGAAGGTCGCCTCGATCAGCGAAACCGACGGCAAAGTATACATCGCCTGCACCGCGGCCGTGGGCTACGGCTTCAACGTCTGGCAGCTCGACGACAAGTTCACAGGCGGCAAGGTCGTAGTCTCTGAGCTGCGCGGCTGCTGCGGGCAGATGGACGTCCAGGCCTCGAAGGATGGCATCTTCGTCGCCGAGAACGCCCGGCACCGCGTCGCCTGCTTTAACGACGACGGCAAGCTCACCACGCAGTGGGGCGAGCAGGCCCGCAGCGGCATCGACGGTTTCGGCAGTTGCTGCAACCCGATGAACGTCGCTTTCGGCGCCGACGGCTCGATCTACACGGCCGAGTCGGAGTCCGGCCGCGTGAAGCGGTTCTCGCCCAAGGGCGAATTGATCGACCTCGTCGGCAAGGTCGAGATCGTCCCCGGTTGCAAGAAGGTGGCCATCGCCGTCGACAAGACCGGCGACACGGTCTTCATGCTCGACGTGAGCCGCAACCACATCGTGAAGATGGAACGGCTCGCCGCCGGCGAGACGGTCGCCTACTACGAGCAGCGCGGCGAAGGCGGCTCCTCCGTCGGCCGGGCAATTCTGAAGGCGTTCCTCGGGAACTAGAAAAGGCCATGCGTATTCCGCGACTGGACTCTTAAGCCGCAACGCGGCGGCAGTCAATAGCCAGGGGCGTAAGCCCCTGGTATGTCGCCGCCTGATACCGTAAGCCCCAACGGGGCGACAGTGTGCTGGCCATCGTACTTTCGCCCCGTTGGGGCTTTCCATCAGTTGGCCGAGCGCACCAGGGGCTGACGCCCCTGGCTATTGACTGCCGCCCCTTTGGGGCTGATCGACATTGCGTTGCGACGCGTGCGGAGGCGAACCCCTCGCCACTCGTTTAACGAGTTCGATCCATGACAATGGAGGATGGCATGTACTCATTCACTCTAAAGCTTCGTGCAGCCGCATTCGCCGCACTCGCGGTGATCATTACTGTCGAACCGCGATCAATACTAGGCGAAGAGGCCGGCGCCGCGGCGTCGAAGGCCGAACCGCTGTCGCTGGTGGTGATGGACCCGCTCGCCGCGCCGCTCTCCTGCCCGTGCGTCGCGGGGTATGCGCAGCGCAAGTATGAGGTTCTGGCTGAGGAATTCGAGAAGACGCTCGGCCGTCCGGTCGTGCTCACCTTCTCGGAGTCCCTCACCAAGGCCCTCCAGAAAGAAGGTTGCACCACGGCCCACGTCATCATCGGCAAGGATTCGGTGGTCCGCGCCGACGCCAAGACGCATAAGTTCAAGGTGACGCCTGTCGCCCAGCTCTCGGGCCTCGACGGCAAGACGACGCAGACCGGAATGATCGTCGTCCCCGCGAACGACCCGGCCAAAAGCATCGCGGATTTGAAAGGCTACAAGATCATCTTCGGCCCGACGTACTGCAGCGAAAAGTCGGCCGCCGCCCGCAAGCTGCTCGAAAGCGCCGGCGTCGAGATACCGCCGCTGGACGAGGCCGAAGTCAGCGCCGCCTGCAGCGACGGCGCCCTGAAGATTCTCGAATGGGGCGACGACGTTCGCGGCGCGACGGTCATCTCCAGCTACGCGGCCCCGTTGCTCGAAGGCTGCGGCACGATCAAGAAGGGCGACCTCCGCGTGATTGCCGAAACCGAGCCGGTGCCGTTCATCACAGCGTTTGTCACCAACAAGGTCGCGAAGCCCGAGCGCAAAGCGATTCGCAAACTCCTGCACGCTTCCGGCGAGAACCAAAAGCTCAAGACGGCGCTGGAGTCGCTGATCGGCTTCATTCCGTTGGAAGAGGACTATCCGCATCGAAAGGCCGCGAAGAAGCAAGCTGAATCGGCCGCGGCTCAGGAACGAACCGACGCGGCCGACGGCGGCGAAGAGAAGAAGGCCGCCGCCGCGTGGCCCGGGTGGCGCGGCCCGAACCGCGACGGCCGCTGTCCGGAGCTGCCGGCGCGATTGGCCGACGCTCCGCAATTCGTCTGGCGGCAGCCGCTCGGCCGGTCGGGCCTCGGCGGCATTGCGGCGGACGAAAAGTATGTGGTCGTCGGCGACCGCGACCCGACCAACACGTTCGACGTTTGGCGCTGCTACTCCGCCGCGGACGGCGCCGAGCTCTGGACCCGCCAGTACCCCGCGCCGGGCAAGCTCGACTACGACAACATGCCCCGCGCCACGCCGCAGATTGCCGGCGAGTTTGTCTACGTCCACGGCGCATTCGGCGACCTGCGATGCATCGATCTGGCCGCGGGCGTTCCGCTGTGGCAAATGAATATCCGCACCGAGTTCGGCGCCAGCGACGAGCTGATCTGGGGGACATGCGCTTCGCCGCTGGTTGTGGGCGACAAGGTGATCATCAACCCAGGAGCCCCCGAGGCGTCGATCGTTGCGCTGGACGCCTACACGGGCAAACCTGTATGGCAGGCGCCGGGCGGAATTCACGCGTTCGCCTCGCCGATTGTCGCTGAGCTCGGCGGCGTGAGCCAACTAATCGCCTATGATCGCCGGACGCTCGGCGGATTCGATATCGACTCCGGCCGCCGGCTGTGGACGTTAACGCCGCCGATTGAAGGCGACTTTAACGTCCCCACGCCCGTGGTCGTCGACGGCAAACTGCTGCTGGTGAGCGAGAACAACGGAGCGCGGCTGCACAAGTTCAACGACGACGGCACGATCGTTGAGGAACCGGTCGCCGTCAATCGTAACCTCCGCCCCGACATGAGCACGCCCACCGCCGTCGGCCGCCGCGTGTTCTGCGTGTGGAACAAGCTCTTCTGCCTCGACGCCGCGAAGGGCCTGGAGCCTGTGTGGATTGGCAAGGACCGCTCCCTGCACGACTACGCGCCGATTATCGCCTCCGACGACCGGCTGCTCGTCCTCGGCAAAGGAGGCGAGCTGCTGCTCATCGACGCCAAAGCCGACCAGTTCCGCATCATTTCGCGAATGCGAGTGTTTGATAATCCGACGGATCGCGAAGCTGAGCCGTTCGCCCATCCAGCGCTCGTCGGCTCGAAGCTCTACCTCCGCGGCGAGTTGGAACTGGCCTGCATCGACCTGGCGACCAAGTAATGACGAATGACGATTGCAAAGCCGAATCA
>DASVCM010000823.1:0-4827 GCA_036381635.1 Lacipirellula sp. | reverse complement strand
GCCTCGTCCGGGCCCCAGAGTTCGAACTGGTCGCCACTCATCGCCGCGGGGACAGCCGCTTGCGGCTTAGCGACCAGCGGCGGGATGGTATTCAACCGCCCGCAGTCAGGGCACTTCACCTGCTTGCCGACATTCGCCGTTGCGGTGGTGATGCGCGTCTCGCAGAGCGTGCAGGCAAACGTTACCGTCGCGGGCTTCGCGGGCTCGAACAGATCGCTGAGGTCCAGCGCGGTGGTTTCCTCATCGGCTGGCGCCGTGCTCGGCGCGGGGCGTGCGGCGGCGGCTTTTCCGGCGATGCGAAATACCGATCCACAGCGCCGACACTTCCCACGCTTGCCAACGTCCGCCTCGCGAACCCCCAGCCGTTCCCCACACCTGGGACACGCAACCACCAGCGGCGGCGAAGGTGCACTCATACGCTGCTCATTGTAACACCGGCTGGGTGGCGCATCGAAAGGCTCCCCTTTTTCTGGTACGCTCAACCGCGGCGGCTACCGACTACCCCCTACCAACTACCCACTCTCGCCCCATGTGGCTCACCCTCCAAGGTCACGACGCCGTCGTCGAGCAGTTCCGCCGAACGCTCACCGCAGGGCGGCTCGCCTCGACCTATCTGTTCGTCGGTCCGGAAGGCGTCGGCAAGCGGGCATTCGCCCTGCGGCTGGCCCAGGTGCTGCTTTGCCTCCGCAATGATCCCGCTGCGATGAATCCGTGCGGCGAATGCGAGTCCTGTCGGCTAGCCGCGGCGGGCAATCATCCGGACGTCGATGTCGTCGGCTTGCTCAAGGACAAGCGGAATCTGCTGATCAGCCAGTTTGTCGGCGAGGACGACAAACGCAATCGCGAGGGCCTGTGCCACAATATCGCCATGCGGCCAATGCTGGGCCCCCGCCGCGTGGCGATCATCGATGACGCCGATCGGCTCACCACCGAGAGCGCCAACTGCCTGCTGAAGACGCTTGAAGAGCCGCCGCCGGGCGCGGTGATCATTCTCATCGGCACGAGCCGCAGCCGACAGCTTCCGACGATCCTCTCGCGGGCGCAGGTCGTCCGCTTCCAGCCGCTGCCGCGAGAGGTGGTCCACGACCTCATTCTGGCCGAGGGCGTCGCCGACAACGCGGCCGACGCCCAGAGACTGGCCGAGCGCAGCGGCGGCAGCCTTACGCGGGCGCGCGATCTGGCGGACGACGCGCTGTTCGAAATGCGCGACCGCGTCGTCTCGCAGTGGGACGCCGGCGCCCTCGACATGTCCCGGCTGGCCCGGGAGCTCGATGAATTCATCACCGCTGCCGGGAAAGAAGCCGAGCACCGCCGCCAGCGCTTCCGCCAACTTCTCAGCCTCGTTGCCGGCCGCCTCAGCGAGCGGGTCCGCGCCGACGCCGAGTCAGGTCAGGCCGACGAGCGGACCCTGGAGGCGATTGACCGCACGCTCGAGGCGGAGGAGTTCGTCGATCGCAACGCCAACCAGGCGACGCTGCTGGAATCGTGGCTCGACTCGCTGGCCACGCTGCTGCAGCCGACCGCAACTCGGTTATCTCACTAGCGCACCCCGGCCGATAGAACCTTGTCACCCCCAAGGGCTGCCGAGGGGTCCGGCCAGATTCCTCGGAAGCCCTCGGAATGACACGACGCGGAGCATGCGACCTTGCGAATTGGGCCTGGGCGCCTAGAATAATGAGTTCGCGGACCCGGCCGTCGACGGCGCCGCCGCGAGCCTTCGGGAGAGGTGGCAGAGTGGTCGAATGCGCCGGTTTGCTAAATCGGTGACCGGGGTAACCTGGTCCGCAGGTTCGAATCCTGTCCTCTCCGCTTACAGAAGCCGTTTTGCGGGCTTTCAAGAGACGCTAAGCCAGTTTTGGCTTAGCGTTTTTTCTTTGCGCTGCTGGGACGTGATTCTGAGCGAAGCGCCGATACTGACGTAGCAAGGGAGGGCGAGGCTCCTGCCGAGCCGGGAAGTGTGTACCAGGGCTCGGCTCGGCAGGAGCCTCGCCCTCCCCTTTTGGAACCCTAGTGCATCTCGGCCGCCACCGAGCCGATCCCGCCGCGATAGTAGTGGAAGTGGACGTTCGGATGATCCGCCAGTAGCGACATGGGCACGGCGGCGTCGGGGATTCGCTTGGAGATCATCAGTGCGGTCAGCCGCTGGCCGAACGGATTGTCGTGAAATCCGGCTTGCCAAATGCTGACGCGCTCGGCCTTCCATGTTTCCACGGGCCCGACGGTGCAGGCCTTCGTCGGCACGCTTGCCACTTGGCCGCCGCCGCTGGTGCGGGCGTTCTGAATGACCGTCATCGGGTGAAGTTCGACCACGCGGGTTTTCAGCTTGCGATACTCGGCCGGAGAGGGCGGCTCGTTCTTCCACTTACCGACGCGTTGCGGCGGATCGTTAAACGCCCAGTGCTTCACCTCGCCTTGCCCTCCCTGCATGACGACGCAGCGGAACTCGTCGAATGTATCGCTATAGGCCTGCAGGTCGCCGGTCGGAAAGTGGATGTTTTCCTTGCGCGGCCGCAGCCGCCGGTCGATGCGGTTGAAGCAGAGCTCCATGTCGGCGCGGGCGAAGCTCAGCGGGTGATCCGCAGCGACCGGCCGGTCGTTCTCGACCCATTCATCCATGCCCCAAAAGTGGGCCTCCAGCTTCGCCAGGTTGAGTTCCAGCGAATTGACCAGCCGGGCGACCAGCGGCAACTGCTCCGTCGGGCCGATTGGGCCGCAGATGCCGGCCGGGTTGTCCGGCGTGCTTTGCCGCCAGGCCTCGATGTACTCCAGGGCCTCCGCGAGGTAGAAGTCTTCGAGCGTGTCGTGGAAGTGGACGGTGAAGCCCGGCCGCGTCAGACCCTTGAGCGAACGCTCGGTCAGCTTGGCCGCGTCGTCGAGGATGGCCGAGTCCAGAGTGGTGTAATCCCACCACTGCGGAGCCACCTTGCTGATCGGTCGAGAGGCGAGCTTGGGTTCGTCTTTGGTGGTCGTCGCCATAAGGCTCTCTGAAATCTATTCGCGGTGATTGTCGCCGGCGCCGCGTAAGTCCTCCGCGTGGCGCCACGTCTTGAGATACATAAGCAGATCGGCCATCTGCTGCCGGGAGATCTGCTGTTCGAGTCCTTCGGGCATCAGCGATTTGCCGCTGGTGAGCGACTCCAACTCGTCTCTCAATACGGTAACCGTTTTGCCGTCGCCGCCGAGCAGCACGATGCCGCCGTCAGTTTCCGACCGGATCAGGCCTTGATGGGCCAGGCCGTCCACCGTGAGTGCCGTGTAGCTCACGTAGTTTGCGTCGATCGCGCGGTTCGGGTCAAGGATGTCGGCGAGCAATTGCGCGGAGCTTTTCATCGACGAGTCGCCGATGTCGGGGCCGACCGCCGTCCCCTCGCCGTTAAGGCGGTGACAACTGGCGCAGTTGGCGACAAACACCTGGCGGCCGCGCTCTGCATCTCCAGCAAGCGTGAGCGACTGCCGATATCGGCTCACGACTTCCTGGCGATCCTGCATGGCCGCTCCGAACAGCCGCTGAGCGACATCCCGAACAGCCGCGTCGTAGTGCTCGACGAGCATCGCGCGGCGAGCGGGGTCGATCTCGTCGGCAATCGTCGGATCCAACTCGGCGGCGGCAAGGAGTTCAGCCGCCCATTTCGGCTGCGAGGTGAGCAGCTCCACGATCCCGCGCCGCACCGAAGGGAGCTGCTCGGGCAGCGAGGCAATCAATTGTTCGGCAACGTCGCCGTCTGCCTGGCGCCGAAGAGCGTCCAACGCCGCGAGTTTCAATGCGGGCGGAGTGCTTCGTTCGCGAACCAACGTCAGAAGCGGGGTGAGTGTTTCAGGCCGCGGGAAAATCGCCAGCAATTGACACGCGGCGATGCGATCACCGTCCGTTGCCTGCGGGTTTGCGACGATCGCCAAAGCACGATCGAAAATACTCAGAAGCTCGGCGTGCGCCTGCGGGCTGCTCTGCTCGAACGCGGTCATCGCCGCAGCGAGGTCCGAGCCGCGCGTCTCCAGGGCTGCGGCAAAGGCCAATAAGATCGCGCGCGCCTCACGCTCATGAGCATAGGGCAGTTCACATAGTACGGCTGCCACTTGCTCCTTGCCGCCCACCACGGCCACCGCACCGGCCAGTTCTCGTAACAGGCCCGGTAAGACACTGCGATCTAAATCGTCCTCCCCGGAGAGCAGCGACAATAACAATTCAGACGCCTGTTCTCGGGACGCCAAGGCAAGGGCTCTACAGGCCCATTCGTCAGTGTGATCTAGCCTCGCGATAGGTTGCAGTGCCGAAATGGCTTGGCGAGAAGGCAGAAACATCGAAGAAAGGGCCGCCTGATAACGAACGCGCGGGCTCGGGTCCTGGGCAAGATGCAAGATCGCCGCGGCTACTCTCGGCTCGTCGCAATGCTGCTCTGCGATGCACAGCGCCCGCTCGCGCACGTCGGACGACGAATCTTCAAGTGCTTCAACCACGAACTCACTGGTGCAGGCGCCGCGGGCCTGCAGCAGCGCCAGGGCCATGGAGCGCGCCGCGGGCGACGGGCTTGCCGTGGCGAGCGAACGGAGGTCGGCAAGTGGCGGGTCGTCCGACTCAAGAATAAGTCGCACCGCGAGCTCGCGTTGCCAGGAGTTGGGGTGCTCCAGCAACCTCGCGATTGCCTCGCCACGGATATCCTCCGGCCGAGCGCGCGACGCCGCGGCCTGCCGATCGTCCGCCGCCACGATGCGATAAATCCGCCCGCGATCGGCGCCGTCGCGCAGATCAGGCCGATCGCGCAACTCCTCGGTCATCCACTCGGGATGCTCAATGACCGCGCGGCACATATCGACCACGTACAGGGCGCC
>DASVCM010000822.1:0-2131 GCA_036381635.1 Lacipirellula sp. | reverse complement strand
CTCCGACGCCGATGACGCGCCGCAATCGAAACCGCCATCGGCGTCGGAGACGCCTCCCACAATTCTTTTTCTCTCCGTTATCTAAGCCGCGGCCAGCGCGGTCAGCTTTCTCAAACTCGCTTCGTAAGACACCCCGCTGCGAAACACCGCAGCGCCCGTCACCATCATCTGCGCGCCCGCACGGGCGCAATCGGCAATCGTTCGTTCGTTCACGCCGCCGTCCACTTCCAAGAGCAGCGAGTCGCCGCGCTGCTCTTTCAGCGCGCGCAACTTCTCCAGCGCAACCGGATCAAACTTCTGCGCGCCGAAGCCCGGCATCACGCTCATGCACAACACCAGGTCGCAGTAGGGCAGCGCCGGCGCAATCGCCTCCAGCGGCGTCGGCGGGTTGATCGCCAGCCCCGCCACCGCGTCGCGCTCGCGAATCTTCTCGAGCACCGGCCGCGGGTCGTCCACCGCCTCGGCATGAATCGTCATCGTGCTCGCCCCCGCGTCGGCGAACGCGTCGATGTAATCCACGGGATTGGCGATCATCAGGTGCACGTCCAGCGGCAACTCGGTCACCCGCCGCACCGCCTCGACGATCGGCATGCCGTAGGTGATGTTGTCGACGAACACCCCGTCCATGATGTCCAGGTGCAGCGCCCGGGCCCCTGCGGCCTCCACTTCGCGCACCTCCCGCTCCAGGTTGCCGAAGTCGCACAACAGCAGCGACGGCAGCACCACCGGCGGCGGTGTACGTAATGCAGCAATTGTGGACTGGCGCGTCATATGACACTTGCCTCGCAGATGCCCGATGCGTGCGCGAGGCGTGGCGACCCAGAGGGGGTTCGGAAAGCATGGCCGCTAACGGTTCGTGCGGCGACGATCAGCGTATCGACAACGATTGAAGCGAATTCAACCGCCTTAGGGGGTGGGGCCGCCTGGGGCGACCGACGTTCATGAAAACGTCGTGCGATTCTACTCGCCGCAACCGCGGCTGCTAAGGGCGGTTTCCCGTAGCCAGGACGCAAGCCCTTGCTGCAGCAATACTTGCAGCCTAATCGTCGAAGCCAAATTGGCAAGTCTGACAGGGCGTGAAAGCGGCTTTCAGGCACGTTCGCTCCTATCCGGGAGGGTGAGGCTCCCGCCGAGCCGATTCGAACTATGGGGTTAACAGGACGGCCATGTCCAAATGACGAACGACGAATGCGAGCCGAAGTCATTCGTCATTCAGGAATTCGCCATTCTCCCTCACGAGTCATCCAGATCCTCGCGCCGAGGCAGATCAGCCGGAGACTTGACGCCGAAAAGTTGATTGAATCGCTCGGTCGTGTAGTACTGCGGCGCGCGCGGCAACTGTTCGGAGCGCTCCACGCGCACCAGTTGCCGCCGTACAAGCTGGGCCAGCAGCGCGTGGCTCTGGGAGCCGCGCGCGCGATTCAGCTCCTCGCCGGTGATGCCCTGTCGATATGCAACCACCGACAGCACCTCGATCGCCGCCGGGCTGAGCTTCGCCGCGCGGACGCGCCCTTTAATACGCTCGCGCATCCGGCCAAGTTCCCGCCGAAGTTGCAGCCGATAACCGTCGCCGTCGCCGACGATTTCATACGCCGCGTCGTCGTCGCGGTAGCGCTCGTTAAGCTCGACCACAATCGCGTCGACCTCCGCAACAGTCAGATCGCGCACTTGGCTGGCCAGCTCGCGGCTCGCTAGCGCCCGGCCGTCGGCGCCCCCCACAAACAGCATCCCCTCAACGATCATCCGAGGCGTCACCGGCAGCGCGTCGTCATCGTCGATTCCCTGATCCCCATCGACGGCCACCTGCGGCTTCGCCGCCGCGGAACGGCCGGCCGTCGGCGTCCCCATCAGCCGCGCAAACGCCGAGGAAAGCCGCTCGAGCGAGAACCGCGCCGTCGGCGGCTTCTCGGCAGACATCGACAACGTGGGCGGCGGGTCCTGACGGTCGTCGTTCATCGGGAGGGCGAGGCTCCTGCCGAGCCGTGCGGGGGGATGAGGCGAACGATCATAGAAACCGCCCGCAAAGCGTCCAATCGCGATTACAACGCCAGCGACGCTAGCACAATGCCAGCGAGTACGAGCGCGGACCCGTACCAAGAATCCTCCGGCTCCCTTCCCATCAAGGGGAGGG
>DASVCM010000821.1:0-2769 GCA_036381635.1 Lacipirellula sp. | reverse complement strand
GCCGAAAGCTCGGGGAACAGCCGCTCGTCGGGGTTCAGCACTGAGACTTTCACCTTGACGATACCGCGCGTGCGGTCGCCCATGGGCATGATCTCGCGAAGACGGCCCTGGTAGCGGTGGTCGGGAACGGCGTCGACCACGATCTGCGCCGGCTGCCCTTCCCGGAGCTGGCCGAGGTAGTCCTCCTTCACGTCGGTATCGACTTCAAGTTCTTCCAGGTTCGCCAGCGTGATGACCGACCCGCGGCCCGAGCTGGCGCCCATGCCGCCCGGCATGATCGACTCGCCCTTCTCAGCGTCCTTGGTCACAACCGTGCCGTCGAACGGCGCATAAATGAACATGTTGCGAACCGACTCCTCGGCTTCGACCACCGCACTCTTCGCGGCGTCGACCGCTGCAAGCCGCGCCTGGCGGATTGCTTTGGCGGCGTTCACGTTGGCTTCGGCGCGGTCGAGGTCCGCTTGCGTCCCAGCATTCCGGCGGTAGATATCCTGCTCACGCTCTAAGTCGCGCTCGGCAAGTTTGAGATTCGCCTCGGCTTCCTCGAGCTCGGCCTCCGCTAGCGCGACAGCGACCTTGCGCGAGGCGAGCATCGCGTCCAAATCGGAGTGCTCCAACTCGGCCAGCACGTCGCCTGCCTGCACCTTGTCGCCCTCCTCGACGGGAATATCCGCAATCCGCCCGGGAACCTTGGCGCCAACCGCGGCTTGCCACCGCGACTCCAGATAACCGGTCGCAGTAAGCTCGGTCCGCGCCTGGCCCAACGTCATGATCCGTACCGACTCGACCTTCACGGTCGGCACTGGGAACAACCGATCGCGAAACGCCCAGTACCCGCCGCCCGCAATGGCGGCAAGAACCGCCAGCACGACGACGGTCCACGCGATTCGGCTTCCCCAAGACGCGCCGCGCCGTCGCGATCGATCGATCTTCAGCGACGAAAGCTCTCCGCGCAGCCCGGCGGGCTTTAAGGCGGGCTTGGCGGCAGGCGGCGACTCAATGGGCGGCATAGCCACTCATTGTCGATTGCTCCGCTGCCAGTTTCCAGGTCTTAGTTGGCCGAAGTTGGCTACTGGCAAGGTCGAGTCCGGCAAGATTTGTCACGCGGGCGGAGAATTCCGTAGCGGGTCAGTTTGCTGCAGCTACCATCGCATCATTCCGAGGTCCGTCCGGAAAGCGAGCCGGACCCCTCGGCGGACCTCGGGGTGACAGGGGTAACCCCGCCCATCCGAATTCGGGAGGCTTTCTGTACAATCTGGGTGGCATTTAGTCCATTGCTCCCCAGTGGCGACCCCAAGGGCGAAGTCATGCGCTGCTCTATTGCGCCAGCCATTTTGTTGTTCGCCTGCTTAACGACGATCGCCGCCGCCACGTTCGCCGAGAACTGGAACCAGTTCCGCGGCCCTGCGGCGAGCGGCGTCGCAAGTGAGTCTGCATTGCCTATCGAGTGGTCGGCCGAAAGGAACATCGCGTGGAAGCAAAGAATCCCCGGCGTCGGCTGGTCGCAACCAGTAGTTTGGGGTGACAAGATCTTCCTCACGACTGCCGTCGCTGACGACCAGCCCAGGCCCGATCCCGCGCAGATGGGCCCCGGCGTCGGCGGCTTCGCCGGATTCTTCAAGTCGTTCGAACCGCCCGAAACGAATTATCGCTGGCTCGTCCTCTGCCTGGATGCCGACGCCGGGAACATCCTGTGGGAAAAGACGGTCCGCGAAGGCCGGCCGACCATCCACATTCATCCAAACAATACGTTCGCCACGGAAACGCCGGCGGTGGATGAGGAGCGGCTCATCGTCCACTTCGGCATGCACGGCGTTTACGCCTACTCGCACGATGGCGAGCTGCTTTGGAGCAAAGACCTCGAAGCCTATCCCACGCAGTTCGGCTGGGGCACGGGCAGCTCGCCGGTGATGCATGGCGATCTCGTCTTCATCCAGTGTGACAATGACGAGCAATCATGGATCGCTGCTCTCGACAAGCGGACGGGAGACGAGGTATGGCGCGCCGACCGCGATGAGAATTCGAATTGGGGGACCCCCTACCTCTGGAAGAACAGCCAGCGCGCCGAGCTGGTCGCCTCCGGCGGCACGGCGATGCGGTCGTACGATCCGATGAGCGGCAAGCTCCTCTGGCAGATTGCCGGCGGCGGCCGCACGGCCAGCACCCCGGTTAGCGACGGCGATCTCTTGTACTTTGACTCTTACGACCGCCTTACCGGCAGTAACGGCGTGGTCGTCGCCGTGAAGCCGGGCGCCGATGGCGACATTCCACTTAAGACGGGCGACGACGCAGCCCGCGAGTTCGTCGCCTGGGCCAGACCAATGAGCGGCTTCCGCATTTCCTCGCCCACGGTAGCGAACGGCTGCCTCTATCTGCCCGAGCAGGGCGGCGGCATCGTCCGCTGCGTCGATGCGGCCACCGGCGAAGAGCACTACCGCAAGCGGATTCGCGGCGCCACCGGCTTCTCCGCGTCGCCCATTGCCGTCGGCGACCGCGTGTACCTCACCGATCAAGCCGGCCGCACGGTTGTCGTGAAGGCCGGCCCTGAGTTGGAAGTTCTCGCGGCGAACGAACTGAGCGAGATGACCTGGTCGTCGCCGGCGGTTGTCGGCCGCCGGCTGCTGATCCGAACCGTCGACCACCTATACGCAATCGGCGGCCCGGACTAACTGCGAACCTTGCCGCGAAGGTTAGACCGCAAGCGAAGCGTTCAGTTCCTCCTTTGGACCGAAGAACTCGAATCGGATCTGTGACTCGTCCACGCCCCAG
>DASVCM010000820.1:0-3188 GCA_036381635.1 Lacipirellula sp. | reverse complement strand
ACCCTGAACCCCGAACCCTGAACCCTATTTAACTCCCGCCCGGCGGCCGGGTCGGGCTTCGCTGTCGCGAACAATATCCAGGAACAACTCTTCGAGCGTCGTCGTCGGATTGTCGAGCGAAACCAGCTCACCGTTGTGTCGCGAGATCACCTCGCGAATTTCGCTCTGGCAGGCTTCGGAAACGTTGCGGGCTCGAATCTGCGTCACGTCCGCCACGGTCAGCAGCTCATCCACGCGGCCGAGTTCCTTGAGCTCGCCCTGGTGGAGAATCGCGATTCGGTCGCACACGTCCTGCACGTCGGCCAGCAAGTGGCTGCACATGATCACGGTCTTCCCCTCGTCCTTGAGCCGCAAGATCATGTCCTTCATCTCGCGGGTGCCGATGGGGTCGAGGCCGCTGGTCGGTTCGTCCAGTAGAATCAGCTCGGGATCATTGATCAGCGCCTGGGCCAGGCCGATGCGCCGCGTCATGCCCTTGGAGTATTCTTGCAACTGCCGTTTCCGCGCGCGGTCCAGCCCGACCAGCTTGATGAGCGAATCGACCCGCTCCTCGCGGACCTGCGCCGGCATGTCGAACAGCCGACCGTAGAAGTCGAGCGTTTCCTCGGCGGTGAGAAACCGGTAGAGGTACGACTCTTCCGGCAAGTAGCCAAGCCGCTCGTTCTTGGCGACGTCGCTGGCCGGCTTGTTGAAGACCAGAGCCTCCCCCTCAGTGGGAAACAGCAGCCCTAACAGCAGCTTAATCGTGGTCGTCTTGCCCGAGCCGTTCGGCCCCAGCAGGCCGAACACCTCGCCCCGATGCACCGCCAGGTCGAGGCCTTTCAGGGCGCGGACCTTTTGCCGGCCCCAGAAGTCGCGGTACACCTTCGTCAGCGCCCGCGTCTGTACAACAATTTCGTCGCTCATCGCTACCGTGGGGGTGAACGAGTCGGAGAAGGGGTTTCGTACCGGGTGAGATCGCCCGCAGCGCCGGAGGCCGCCGGCTCTCGGGGCGACGCAAATCGCCTGCGCCTAGAGGAAGCCGTAATTCGCTCTACGGGCCGTAAGCGGCGCGGGTTCAAGCCAGGCGACAAAAGGTCGTGTACAGCCGGTCCCGGCGCACTACAAGTGAGTAGCCGAGTATAAGTTGCGACCCATACCGCGACAAGCAGCCGCCCCCATACGGACTGGTCGCTTCAGCGACCAGTCAATCGACGCTGCATAGCTTACCGAGCCTGCCCGCGCGACTGAGCCACCGCGTCCCGCTGAATCGGTATAAACCGATAAACAAGCGAATCCACCTGCGCTCGCCCCACGCCGCCCAGGGCGACGGTCACCCGCACCTCGCTACCAGGCGCCGCTGCGCGTACCAGCCGGAACGGCGTCCACGACGGTGCGGAGCTGAGGCGAATCGCCGACTCCTCGCCGCCGATGGAGTCGAAGATGAGCAGCGGATCAGGCGATCCCAGCGGCGTCTCGCCGACGCGGGCCATTCCGGTGATCTCCACCAGGTGCCCGGGGGGCACTTGAATCGGCGGCGACGTCACCCACACCGGCGGCCGCGGCATCATCGGCGGATTGCCGCCCATCGTCGCCTGGGCGTCCAGTTCCAAGCAGAACTTCCCGCGGGCCGGCGCTTCCGGCGACAGCCGTACGGTCGCCTCCACTCCGGTTGGCGATTGCTCCACGCGCTGCCACCCCGCGTCCAGCAGCGCATCTAGTGATTCGAATTCGCCGCCCGGAATCAGGTAGTACGGCGTCGAAGCCTGAGCAACCGCTTGTGCCACTTGCGATGCTTCCTTGAGCGTCGACCAATCCACCGGCACAGGACTCGATCCCGGCGGCAGGTTCGCCGCCACGAGTTGTGCAAGCCGCTGCTGGGCGACGTCGAGCAGCCGCTCCGCTTCGGCGGCGCAGGCGAATGCCGCGGCAAAATCGCGACGCCGCATCGTGTCGACCACCGCTGTCATCTGCACGTCGACTTGGCGAAGGTCCTCGCGGATTCCGCTGCTCTCAATGAGTTCCTGCGGCAACGCGGCAATCGCCTCCTTTGCCTGTTGCCTTCGCAGGGCGGCCAGCTCCACGCGAGCCTGCGCCGCCCGCGGCGCGTGTTGCCTCAAATAGCGTTCAACATGCGAGAACGCATAGCCGTCTTCGGTCACCAGCACGAACGCATCATCCGGCAGGTGATCGATCGACACGCGCAGTCCGCCCGTTACGCGCCGCGCCTGCAGCCGCTGCGAGCCGGAGATCGACACCAGGTACGCTTCGCTGCTCTCCGGCACGCCCGGCAAATCGAACGCGATTGGCTGCTGAGCGTCTTCGGCCGGCGCGCCCGCGGCCGGAGCGTCCCACTGAAGCGGCACGATTAAGTGCGATCGCTCTACCTTCAGCACGAGCCCCGTAAGATTCGCCCGCGTCGAGCGCGCCGCCGTGGCTTTCTTCCCCGTTGATAGCCACGGCTCCGCAAGACCCAGCCGCAAGTTAGTCAACTCGAGCGCCAGCGCCCGCAGCCGATTCGCCACATCCGGCTCCGCCAGGCTCGCTTGCGACTGAAAGCAAAATCCGCGCGGCGCCACGGCAAACGCCGCCGTCGTCGCCCGCGACAACGACTGGAACGTCGCCGGCACGATCACCCGATCAGCGGCCTGTCGCAGCGCCGCAAGCTGCGCCATGAATTTCGTCCCGCAATGCGATTCAACGGTCGCCCACGTCCGCGTGCCCAGTCGCGCCAACCGCTGCTGCAGGCTCAGCCAATTAGCGTAGTCGCTCCATGACTGCGTCGACCCCAGCGTGGGCCGCCCCAACATCACGACGTCGGCAATCCGGCTCGCCTCCAGGGTGAACCCGAACGGCTCTAACAGTACAGGCCGCCCTGGTTGCGTCTCATGGATCTCGATCGACTGCGCCCAACGGTGGGCGAGGTTGACGTCCGTATTCGCGGCGAGCTGCCCCAGGTCCCAAGCGATAATCCGCGCAAAACTTGGCCCAAGCCCGGCGGCGTGCAATTGCTCGGGCGAAGGCGGCGGACAGACTGCGAACATGTCTAAGCGGTCTAGCTCGGCCAGCTCCTGCTGGGTCGGCAGCCGCCCCATCCACACTGCGTCGAAGCCGATCCGCTCAAGCGTCTCCAGCGGCTCGCCCTGCCATTGGATGATTCGCGGCACGGCGGGCGGCGTCGGGGGCGTTGCGCCGGGCTGCACGGGCGT
>DASVCM010000819.1:0-3487 GCA_036381635.1 Lacipirellula sp. | reverse complement strand
GTCGCCGCCTGGCGCAATTAAATAGCCGAGCCATCCTGGCTCGGCGAATTCGCCCGGCCAGGATGGCCGGGCTATATAATGCGCCGGAGCGCCGCGCTTTGCGACGCCCCGGCTCCCGCAAGATCGAACAAGTCACACGGCCTGCAAGTACTCAAGCTCCTTCGCCAACCGCTTTCGCGCGACGTGCAGTCGTCGTTTGATGGTGCCGACCGGCGCCTCGAACTCGTCGCTCATTTCAACGAGCGACTGGCCGTTCAGATAAAAGGCCACCAGAGTGCTGCGGTCGAGCATCGTGAGCCGATCGAGCCCCTCATGGAGCTGGGCCACGCGCTCCCGATCAAGCAGCGAACTGAGAGGCGCCTGGGCGTCGCCGTCGAAGCCCTCCAGGGCGTGCGGCTCCACCGCCAGCGCCGGCGGCCGGCGGACGCTGCGGTTGATCGACTGCCGCACGGCAATCGACCGCAGCCATCCCGGGAACGCTGCGGGCTCGTCGAGCTGCTCAAGCTTTTCGAACGCCTTGATGAACACGTCCTGGGCGGCCTCCTGGGCCTCCGCATGGTTGCGCAGCCGTTGCCAGCATACCGAGTAAACCATCCGCTCGAAGCGGCTGACCAGGGCGCCAAATGCGTCGCTGTCGCCCTCCTGAGCGGCGGTCACGAGCTCTGCTGTGCTGGCAAGTTCAAGGTCGAAGATGGGTGCTTCCAGTTCCATGATTCTCTCGAGCATTTCGTCTCACGAGGGCTCCAAGGGGAGCCAAACGGAGCGAGACTGGTGGCAGCGAAACGCGGGAAGTAAGCGGCTAACGCCAGAAAGGACCTGCGCTAGCTCGCCGACGGTCGGCGCCAGGAGAGGGAGAGATTCGTTTTAAGAATCGCAGCCCCAGTTACCTGGCGGCGAGGCGACACATCGCGGCGTGTCGCCCGGAGCGCTGCAGTGCTACGGCATACAGCAGCGCTCCGCCGGTAACGCGCGTACCTACGACGCGCGTCGCCAGCGTCAGATGCTGTAGCCCCTCGCGCAGGGATTCCCAGAAGCGCGAGAACGAGCCCATAGAAGCGCGCCATTTCGCAGACATTGAGCAGCGATCGGCGTTCGTACGCACAATGGACTTGGCGCTCGGCTGAGCGTTTTGAATGCCAAGAACGTTGTTGCGGCTGATAATCGAACGCATCGTGCCCTCGCTGCGCGGGTGCGCGGCTCGAGAGAAAACTTGGAGCTCGTCCAGGCAAAATCGGCGGCCTTCAAGGCCGCACGCCGGGCGTGTGCCGGGCCTGGACGCCTCTTAGACTCTAGTTTCGGCGGCCAGGTTCGCCAAGGGAATCAAAAAAGACGAAATTTCTTTCCGGCCGGGCCGATCCAGCTTAAGCCGCCGCTGCACAAGCACTTAGGTAATTCTCCCGGCGGGCGGTCGCCGATCTCCGTTGCGGATCAAAGAGCCTTGGCGAAGCCAGCATGAACTGGACAGCCCATCCGCTGGGAAGATTGCATGCGCGCCAGCATCCGGTCCCGGACTCAAAAATGCTCGATGTAGACGCCGCATTTCGGGCACTTCGCGAACCACATCGGGACGGACTCGCCGCATTTGCAGCGGATGTTGTGCCGCACCACGGACGAGCCAAGCAGGCTGCTGCCGCTGGAGCTCGGCGTATGCTCATCGGGCGGCGGGTCGAAGACGGACGCGTCGGACGTTGCCGGCCGGCCTTGAGCCCGGCTGCGCTCCTCACGGTAGGCCTGCGAATAAGCCCGCTTCATGTCTTGCGAGGAAAGCGCATCGGGGACGCGGACCTCGACTTGACCCTCGCAGTATGGGCACAGACCCTTCTTGCCCGCGTATTTGTCTTTGACGCTGAAATGGTGCCCATTTCGACAAGTGACGGGGATTCCCATCGACGCGTCTCCTACTGCAATCAGAGCCGTGAGGTATTCGGCCGAGTGAGACTACTCGGCGACCGGGGCTGTCGACCCATTGTCGGCAACCACGCTGCGCTCTTCGTTGCTCCGACGCTCAGACACCGCGCTGCAGCCGATAGTTCCGCTGCAGGCGTCTATTTCGCCAGCGATCGCCCTGCCGGGCACGGCCGCGACCGCCAATCACTTCTTTGGACAAGGACGAGATTACCATCTCGTAATATCTAGATTCTCACGCGCCACGTTGGGTTGTCAAACAAATCCCCCCGGCCGGGGCATAACTTCCCGCATCAGGCGGGCTTAGCGGCCGGCTGCTTCAGATCCACTTGTATCTGCTCGGGGACGTATCCCGCCTCGATCTGAATGGCCTTGTGCCCCTTGTATTTGCCTGGGGCGGCGAGGAATTTAGGCTTCCCTTCAACGTACACGAGCAGCGGCTCGTTCACGTCTTTTTCGCTGGCGATGATGTCGCCGACGCGTAGCTCCAGCATGTCGGCCGTTGTAATCCGGGTGGCCGCCAGCTCGACGACCACCTCGATGGGCGCCTGGGCGATGCGATTGCCAATTCGCTGCATCGACTCGACCGTCGGCGCTTTCTTGGCGTAGCTCACCCAATTGTTCGACGTGAGCTTCGCACTAACGCGCTCAATCGAATTGAACGGGATGCAGAGGTTCATCATTCCCCGCATCTCGCCCACCGTCAGCTCGAAGCTGATGAGCACGATGACTTCGTTCGCCGGGATGATCTGCACTAACTGCGGGTTACTCTCAACGCGATCGACGGAGAGCTCCAGCGGAAGCACGTTTTCCCAGGCGTGCTGCATCTCGCGGAGAAATAAGTTCGTGATGCGAGAGACAAGCCGCAGCTCAATTTCAGTCAGCGGGCGGCGGGCTGGCGGAGCCGACGAGGTGCTGCCGCCAAGGAGCCGGTCGATCACCGGAAAGAGGATGGATGGATTGATGTCGAGAATCAACTGACCTTCGAGCGGCGACGCCGTGATCAGGTTAAAGCAAGTCGGGTTCTCGAGGCTGAAGACGAATTCGCTGTAGGTGAGCTGGTCGACGCTGGTGAGCTTCACTTCGGCCATTGTCCGCAACAATGCGGACAGTGCGGCGCCGAAGTTTCGACCGAAGCCTTCATGCATCGTCTGCAATGAACGCATCTGCTCCTTGCCGACGCGTTCGGGACGCTTGAAGTCGTAAACTGTAATTTTGTCCCGAGGACGGAAGACTTCTTCCGTGCGCGTGGGGCGCAGGTCTTCGCCGCCATCGATGGCGCTGAGAAGGTTCTCGACTTCTGCCTGGCTAAGAACGTCGCTCATGACGCACTCCGTTGCGTGCGAGGGAGTCGGTAGTGGGTAGTCGGAAGGGGGTAGTAATGCACTACCTACTACCCACTACCCACTATCCCCTCACCTGTCCCTGTCCGTGGACCACGTATTTGTAGCTAGTAAGTTCTTCGACGCCGCAGGGGCCTCGGGCGTGGAATTTGTCGGTGCTGATGCCAATTTCGGCCCCCAGGCCGAATTCGCCGCCGTCGTTGAACCGCGTGCTGGCGTTGATCATCACCGCGGCGCTG
>DASVCM010000818.1:0-2899 GCA_036381635.1 Lacipirellula sp. | reverse complement strand
CTCGTAATCCATCGTGCCGTAGCCGCGGGTGGTGCTCTTGAGCTTGTCGTGCATGTCGTAAATCACGTCGGCCAGCGCCAGGTCGTACACGAGCATCGCCCGCGTCGGCGATAGGTACTCGGTCCGCACATACGTGCCGCGACGGTCGGCGCACAGCTTCATGATCCCGCCGATGTAATCGGTCGGCAGAATAAAGTTCACCCGCACAATCGGCTGGCGGAACTCCTCGATCTCGCCATGGTCGGGCACCCGCTGCGGCGTGTGGACTTCAAGCGTTTCGCCGTCCTTCGTCACGATCTCGTAAGTAACGTTCGGCGCCGTCTGCACCAGGTCGATGTCGGCCTCCTGCTCCAGCCGCTGCTGCACGATCTCCATGTGCAACAGCCCCAGGAATCCGCAGCGGAAGCCGAAGCCTAACGCGTCGCTCGTCTCCGGCTCGTAGTCAAAGCTGGGGTCGTTGATCGCCAGCTTGTCGAGCGCCTCACGAAGCTGCTTGAAGTCCTGGCCGTCCGAGGGATACAGCCCGCAGAAGACCATCCGTTTCGGCTCTTCGTACCCTTCGAGGGCCTCGGCCGGATGGTCGCCGGTAACCGAAACCGTGTCGCCGATGTGGATGTGGCCGAGCGACTTGATGTTGCACACCAAATAACCCACCTGGCCCGCGCTTAGTTCGTTGGCTGCCTTGCGCTGCGGGGCGAAGTGGCCCAGCTCGATCACTTCGTGCGTCGTGCCCTGCTGCAGGAACTTGATCTTCTGCCCCTTCTTCACCGTGCCGTTCATAATTCGCACGTAGGTGATGGCGCCGCGGTACTCGTCGTAGTGGGCGTCGAACACCATCGCCTGCAGCGTCGCCTGCGGATCGCCGACCGGCGCCGGTACGCGGTCGATCACCGCCTGCAAGAGCTCCGCGGCCCCCTGGCCAGTCTTGCCGCTGCAGCCGAGCACCTCGTCGGCGGCCACGCCGAGCGTTTGCACCATCTCCTCGCGCACCTCGTCCGGGCGGGCGTACGCGAGGTCAATCTTGTTCATCGCCGGAACGATCGTGAGATCGTGCTCCATCGCGGCGAAGGCGTTGGCGACGGTCTGAGCCTCAACCCCCTGAAAGGCGTCGACCAGCAGCACAGCCCCCTCGCAGCAGGCGAGCGACCGCGAGACCTCGTAATGGAAATCGACGTGCCCCGGCGTGTCGATCAGGTTCAGCTCGTACTTCTGCCCCTTGTGCATGTAGTGCATGGTCACGGCGCGGGCCTTGATGGTGATGCCGCGCTGCCGCTCGATCGCCATGTCGTCGAGGATCTGCTCCTTCATCTCGCGCTTGGTTACCGCGCCGGAGATTTCCAGCAATCGATCAGCAAGCGTGCTCTTGCCATGGTCGATGTGCGCGACGATTGAGAAGTTTCGAATGTATTTGGGGTCGATCATGTAATGGTTTTAAGTAGCCGCGGGCTAACAGCCCGCCGGTGAAGCACCTGACAATGACGAATTCCCGAATGACGAAGACGAATGAAACACATTCCATCATTCCGAGATTCGTCATTCGTCATTCGTCATTTGAGCATTCTCGGTACGCACAATTCCTGGCGACGTTCGGGCCGCCCAGTACTCGCGCCGCGCCAGCCCCGCGGCGCCGATGTACCCGGCGTCGCCGCCGAGCTTGGCGAAGTCGATGTGAATCTTATCCGGCAGCGGCGACAGCATCCGCTGCCTCGCCTCCTCGCGAAGTCGGGCCATGAACCGCTCGCCCAGCGGGTGGCCGTCGCCGCCGAAGGTCATCGCCCCGCCAATGACGACGCTTTCCGGGTCGATCGTATGGCAGGCCGACACCACGCCGATCGCCATGTAGCGGGCCGTTTCCATGATCAATTCGAGCGACAGTCCATCTCCAGCCTCCGCCTCCTCCGCAATTAGCTTGGGCGTGAGCTCTTCGCCGGCGGCGAGACGTTTTTTCAGGGTGCTGTCCGTCCGGTTGAGAGCTTCTTCCGCCCGGCGGACGAGAGCGTACGCCCCGCAGTAGCCCTCGAGCGTCCCGCGAATGCCCAGCGAATTGAGCGGCGCGTCGGGCGCCGAGTCGATGATGATGTGCCCCAGCTCGCCGCCGCAGCCGTGCTTTCCCTCGATGAGCATCTCGTCGACGATAATCCCGCCGCCAATGCCGGTGCCCATCGTGAACATCACCATGCTCGGGTACTCGCGGGCGGCGCCGGCCCAAAACTCGCCGTAGGCCGCGGCGTTCGCATCATTGGCATAGGTAACCGGCATGCCGCAGGCGTCGGACACGAGCTGCCGAATCGGCGTGTTGTGCCAGTGGGGGGGGTTCCCAGGCCCCAGCAACATGCCGGCCGGAAGGTCCATCGGCCCCGGCGTGGCGAGACCGACGCGAGCGACGGCGCCTTCCTCCAGTCCGGCCTGCGCGACTAATCCGCGAACGGCTTCGCCGATTCGTTTGGCAGCGTCTGCCGGCCCGCGCTCCTCTTCGGTGGCGATCGACCGGTACGCGACCGGCCGGCCCTCGTCGCAGACGACGCCAATCTTGATGTTCGTCCCGCCGACGTCGACGCCGACAAACAGCGGCCGGCGGGCCGCGGCGGCAGACATCAGTTGCGTGGTTTCAGCCATCGGAGTTCGTCAGAGCGATTGCAGCGGTTCCACTGGGAATCGCCGTAAGTCAAGCAAGCCCGCCAGTATACGGCCCGCCCGAAACCCCCGCAATTCGAGCCATTAACCATCGGGTCCCCCACTTAGCCCCCGGTCAGTGACCGGGGGCTAAAAGCACGGCCCCAACCCAACGCCAAACCCAAAACTCCATTGCGTGCGTACAAAACGGCGGAGGACATTCGACATGACGCCCATTTCCAACCATCCGCGCTGGCAATTCGCAAGCGCCGCCAACGACCCGAAC
>DASVCM010000817.1:0-5776 GCA_036381635.1 Lacipirellula sp. | reverse complement strand
GTCGTTGTGCTGGGTTTCAGAATTTAGCGTTTCACCTCGCCATTGCTGGGTTCAGTGCACCCCCTCGCCCTCCCACGGCGCCTCCCGCGCAAGCTCCTCGATCGCCGAGACGACGCGGCGCCACACCGAAGCCCCATGCATGTCGCCGTCTGCCATCAGCTGGTCGGCGCGCTGGGCCGCCTCCATGGCCGCGTCGTCTCCATAGCGGCGCATCATGACGTTGGCGGTGGCGTAGATGTCGCGCTCAGAGAGCATCGCGACACCACGCAATATCCTGATTGACGCGCTGGCCAGGTTGGCGGCAGCCCATCTCTCGGTGCAGATCGACGTGGGAACCAGCAGACTGTTGAGCGGCATCGCCGAACGCAGCTCTATCCGTCGGGTGCGGCCTCGAGCAAAGCCTGCGCGACATTGCCGCTACCGCCGAGACTCGCGCTGGGCGCGGCGCCATGCCTCCGGCGGCGTGAATTCACCTTGCCAGATCCCGCGATGCTCGGCCTCCGCGGCTGCCTGGGCCCGCACGTAGGCGTCGGAACAGCGCGTATAGGCAACGGCCCAGCCTTGTCGGACCATCCATGCGTTTAGATCCTCCCCGTCCTTGTAGCAGATCGCGACAATCCGACCGTAGCGGTCGATGTCGCGCTGCCGGCAGTCGACCGGCGCTCGGCCGATCCTGTCTGAAAGCGCGATCGCGGCCTTCTGGCCGCAGCGGTAGGGGTGGCCGGATGCGTCTGAACACGTCTGCCGCGACTCGGGCGCGTCGATCCCGTAGAGGCGGATTCGCTGGCCGTGGATCTCGATCGTGTCGCCGTCGATCACGGACGCTGTGCCGGCGACTGTCCGGTCTTTGGCCTGCGCGCCAGAGCCGAGCGCGAGAGCGGCCGCTAGCCCTAGGGCCGCGGCAAAGCTGCGCAAAGTCTGCCCCTCCCCTCTTAGTGACGAGACCACTAAGATGCACAACTATATGGCGAAATTCAAGGGGTGGCTCCCGGTGCGGCGGTCGGCCCGATAGCCAGCCTTCCGGGCTACGCGCCGGACGCTTACCTGGTGTCGTCGCCGGCGGGAGCGGGAGCCGGGTCAATTCTAGCCAGGCCGTCGAAAGATTGCTATCCGGCGTCGGGAAGCGCGCTGCACGTACTGGGCCTGCCACTCTGGCTCCACGGCCCTCTGGGGCGCGAGCTGCCGCACAATAGCCCGGAAGCCCCGCCCCAGGGCCAGCACATGCCATTATTTTTGGGACCGCGGCCTCCGGCGTTGGCGAGTCAGTGTGTAACGCCAAGCGTTCGAGAGGCGGAAGCGCTGTGCCCGCTCGGCATGCCTTACCGCAGGTGCGCGGTTGTATGTAGGGTACGCCGCGTACCAACCGCACTGGCGCTCATCAACGCCCGAAGGTGCCATCGAAGCCGGTGCAATTCGAGCGGCTTGACGAGCACGCCCGCAATCGTGAGCTCGAGTGTCTCGGTGATGATTTTGGCGGCGCGAGGATATTTGGTCATGACAACTATGAGCGCGCCCGTTCCGCTCTTGGCGATATGCGCCAGCACATCCGGCCCTTCGCCCTCTGAGCCGGCCAAATCGGCGAGGATTGCGGTCGGTTGGAACATGTCGATGGCATCCAGCACATCGACGACTGCGTGGATGACGAGTGTTTCGAATCCTTCGTGTCGAGCTGTTGCTTCGATCATCAACCCGATGTGTCGCTCGGGTACTATGACGAGAAGACGCGCGCACCGCGCTTTGTCCCGGCGATTCATTGCGGTTTCCAGCGGTACGCGCTTTTCAGCTCGTCCGTCGTCAGCGCGATAGCCCGTCCATCCATCAGGTCAACATGTGCTCGAATCGCGAGCTCCGACAGGCCGATGGTGTCGACTCCATGCAGGAAGAATTTGAGCTTCGACGTGGTGGCGATCGCCGCCAACCGGGTGAGCACCGCGCCCGCTTCCGGCAATTTTTGGGACAGCACGCCAAAATTGGCGGAAATTCCGGAGATGGCCGTCGCTGCAAAGTCACTCACCTGGACGCCCGTCGCCGGCACCTCGACCACGATGCCGGAAGCGTGCGCCTGCAGGGCAAGCGCGATTTCGATCATTCGTGACGTCGGCGTTCCGGCCGGGATGCTGTGCAGCTCAAATAAGAGATAACGCTTGTACGGATCCGGGATTCCGCGACACAGATTCAAATACCTGTCGCGACTTTGCTTATCGGTTAGCAGGTTGAAATTTACCGGCACGAGCAGCTGCGCCTTCCCGCCGCCCTGCAGCAACTGGTGAAGCTTTTTTATCGAGCGGCCAATGATGAGGCAGTCGAGATCGAACAGCGTTGCCATCAACTCGTCGGCGGCTGAGAGTCCCGCCATTCTCTTCAGCGCGCCCGCGCCCGTTTCCTCATCGAGCAGGACGCGATGAACCGAGACGACCCGGCTTGCCGGACTCCACATCGGGGCGTAGCGCACCTGCGCGTTTCGAAGGATGTGTCGACGCCAAGCAGCGGTCGCAGCTTCGGCGCTTTCACTGATCGTCCGTAATTCTTCGGCGATCGCGTCAGCGATCGTGACATCGTCGCGCTCGAGATCGTCCCACGCGAGGCTGGCGACGGTATGATTGACCCGGATGTTGAGGTCGGATGTCTCGTCGGCGATGCGCGTCTTGATTTCGCGGACGATGGATTCGGTGATCGCTTCCGCTTCGGCCTTGTCGGCATTGCCGAAGCAGAGCACGTATATTTCGTCGTCTCGCCGCTCATAAGTGTCGTCATCCGTGAGAAACTCTCGGATCGACTCCTCAACGATCTGATAGGCGGCGCCCGCAAGATCATCCCACCTTGCGCCGACGCTGTTCTTGATTTTGCTCATGCCAAGAAGCTGGACCTGTCCAGCGAGCAGGGTCGAGGTGCCAGGTTTCCGCGCGATGGGGTGGGGGCGTGTCGCACTGCGTCGGGCACGTGGCCCAGCCGCCGTTGGAACTGGTGTAGGTTGAGCCCCTTCCGGCTGATAGGGCCGTCCGCTGAACGGCCACAACATTCCGGCGATCAGCTGAATTCCTTCACGAAGCATTGGTCTCTCCCGATTCTAGCGCGGTGTAACTCGCACAAGCGAGTTAGTTTCCGACCAGTCGGTAGCGGATGCCGCGCACGCCGTTAGCTGCCAGGCGCACCGCTTTGAAGACATTTGCGCTTCCCTCCTGATTTCTGTCGCGGGCGATACCAGCCGCGTTGGAGCAATCTATGCGATTATTATAGGCGCCCGAATTTATTGTTATTCTCTTAAAATCATAGGGAAAGAAAACAGCATTTTACAATCGATATATTTCTATCGAAGTATCCAACCGCCGGATTTGCTTTCAATAGAGGCACTTAGCTGTCCGGCCGTGAACTCTTCAAATTTCGAGACTCGCGTCAATAGCGCAGTCCTGCCCCTACCGTAGCGGTCGACGTCCCGCTCGGCACTCGACGGGCGATCGGCCGATCTTGTCCGACAGCGCAAGCGCCGCCTTCTGGCCACAGCGATAATGACGCCCCGCGGCGTCCTCGCAGGTCTGGCCTGATTCTGGGGCATCAATGCCGTGCAGCCGGATCCGCTGGCCGTGGATTTCGAGCGTGTCGCCGTCGATCACGGAAGCAGTGCCGGTCACGTCCGCGTGCGTCGCGGTGCTGAGCAGCGCAATGATCAGCGGGGTGGCTTTCGCGCCCCGCACCAGAAATCTGAACCCAGCACGCCCCGGTGACCCAGTGGAGGGGCCTTGTGCTAAGCTCGCAAAGCCAGCGCGGAATGAGGGGAGGATCCAATGGCTCAGGAAGCAAACCCTGGAAAGAAACCAGCGGCGCGCTCCTCTCACGAAGTTCCGAGAGCCGAATTCTTCACGGCCGTGGCCGTCGTCTCTGGGATCAGTCTCGCCTACACGGTTGGGTCCGACTGGATTCCCCGCCTCGTGAAGGGGCCGCCCTTGTTGGTTCACATTGATTCGAGCGAATGCGTCGACCCGGGCAACTCGATGCACGCGGTGGCCTTTACGATCGAGAACGTTTCGAGCAGCGGCGTCTATCTCGACATGCTCGAGCTCAAGCGGCCGGCAGGGAGCATCTTTCGGTATACGGTGCGCCGAGAAACGGACATGAACATGGGCAACCTCGGACGCATAGTCGACGCCATCGAGGCAATGGGCCAGATGCGTACGGCGTTCCGACCAGGCGAGCTGATAGCCCGCGGCATGTGGCTTAAACTCGTCGTGCACCTGCGCTGCCCCGACACGGACGAATTCTGGCGGGAGCCCTACGGCACTCTGGCCATGACGATCGCGCCCCTCAACGAGAAGAAGCCGCCCAAGCCGGCGGAGATTCACTTTCGTCTACGACGGCCAGTGTAGGAGATACCGGGCGTCATCTCTCGGTGAAGTCATTCCATTTGCCTCTAGCTTCGTCCGCCACGCACTGCGCGTAGTCGGCTGCTTCGCTCGCGAATGCTTGGGCCTCGTCGGCATATTGAATCGCCTCGTCGATTGCTCGCTGCAACTCTGACCGATATTGCTCGATCTCCCAAGAGTCGCAGCCTCGGGCAGTTCCGTACTCGCCGCAGAACGGCGCTGACGGCATTGAGAGGAACGGCGCGGAAGGTGCGTCAGGCTCAAAGCAGAATGCTTCGGATATGCCTGGAACGGCGAGCGTCGAAACGAATGCTACGAGACGAATGAGGACGGCACGACTCGGCGACTTCAACCCGCCAGCTCCTTCATCTTGGCGATAGCCTTTCGCGCTTTGCCCTGCGCCTCGCCGCCAATGTTGAAGGCTATAAGTTGGCCGCCGCGGAGATTCTGTTTGCCTGTGCCGTCGACGCGGAACGTATTAGGGGCCACTTCCTCTATGCTAAGCGACCCCGACACGCCGCTCCACGAGCCCCAGCTCATGCCGGTCTGGAACGTCACAAGGCCAAGCGCCTCGTTGGCTTGGTCGAGCTTCCAATCAAGCGCATGAATCGCGCGCATGGCTAGTTTCACCATCTGGCTCATCGTGCCGGTGAACGTGTCTTTGTGGGAGTCGTATCGAACGGCCGTTGGCACCTCAGCAAACTGCGGCTCAGCACGTATGCCGACTGGAGCGCCGCACCCCGGACACGATGCCGCCTTGTCCGAAATTTCACGATTGCATTCAGAGCAGTTAATTAGCGCCATCGAGATTGTCCCTTCTGACGACTATCTCAGCACGCGCACCCCGGCGGCTGACGACACGTCTTGTTTCGCGCGATGCAGCTGTTGCCGCACGGCTTGCCCTTGGAGCAATGCTTGCAGCACTCCTTGGCCGTCGCCGCGAGCGTGCGCCCCTCGATCTGCCCCGAAGGCTCGGCCGCCGGCCGCGCGAGCTCGAGCAGCGCAGCCGGCACCGCTGTTTGATGCGCGACGGGCTTATCGCCGGCCGCCCATGTCGTGGGCGACGCGCCGATCGCTATCGCCGTGGCGAGCACCACCGCGGCGACGCGCCACAATAGCCGTCGCACAGCTCAGTCGCCGTAGAGCGACGTGCCTGGGCGGCTGCCATAGCCGAACGGCCGGTAGCCCTGGCTCGAGGAACCGAGCCCGGACCCGCTGCCGAGGCCGTACCCCTGGCTATACGGGCTCTTGGTGCCAATCTGGCCGGTGTAGGGGTTGATGTTCCCCCGCGTCGAAAAGTTGTTGTAGCGGTTGCCGTCCGGCGCGCTGCGGTAGTGCGGCTGAACGTAGGTGCCGTTGCTGCGGAAATGGCCCCGGACATAGGTATCGGCGGCTTCTGCAACCGTCGTCCCCACGAC
>DASVCM010000816.1:0-2117 GCA_036381635.1 Lacipirellula sp. | reverse complement strand
CACCGCCGGCTCAAAGAATACATGAACAACACGCGGACCACCTGGGGCGCCCGCGAGGCGGGCGTGCTGGGCGCGATGCCGGTGGCGTACTTCTCCGCGGAGTTTGGCCTGCACGAGTCGGTCCCCATCTACAGCGGCGGTCTGGGCGTACTTTCCGGCGATCACATCAAAAGTGCCAGCGGTCTGGGCGTGCCGCTGGTGGCACTGGGGCTGTACTACGACCAGGGCTACTTCAAGCAGCATCTGAACGACGAAGGCTGGCAGATGGAGGAGTATCTCGACACGAAGGTCGAGAACCTGCCGATGGAGCCGGCGCGCGATCCCGATGGTCGGCCGATTACCGTGGAGATCGAAACCCGCACCGGCCGGCTGCTCGCGAAAGTCTGGCTGATGCATGTCGGCCGAGTGCCGCTGTTCCTGCTCGACTGCGACGTCGAGGGGAACAGTCCCGAAGATCGGGAGCTCACCTCGCGGCTGTACGGCGGCGACACCCGCACGCGCATTCGCCAAGAGTTAGTGCTCGGCGTCGGCGGCGTCAAAGCGCTGCGGGCCCTGGGGATTCACCCGGGCGTTTACCATTTGAACGAAGGCCACAGCGCGTTCGCGCCGCTGGAGGTGATCCGCCAGCGAATGCAGGACGACGGCATTTCGTTCGACGAAGCGCTCCGTGAGACGGCCACGCACACGGTCTTCACCACGCACACGCCGGTCCCCGCGGGGCACGACCGCTTCGACGGCGGGCTGATCGAAGAGCATCTCGGCCCGCTGCGCGAGAAGCTCGGCATCTCGTACGAGCAGCTCATGGGCCTGGGCCGCGTCGAGCCGCAGAACGAGCATGAAACCTTCTGCATGACCGTGATCGGCCTGAAGCTCTCGCGCCGGGCGAACGCCGTCAGCTCGCTCCACGGACACGTGTCGCGCCGCATGTGGGCGCACCTCTGGCCGTGGCGGGTCGAGGAAGAAATTCCCATCGGTCACATCACGAACGGCGTGCACGTCCCCACGTGGCTCGCGTACCCGATGGTCCAGTTGTACGACAAGTACCTGGGGCCCGAGTGGCAGCAGCGGATGGGCGAGCCGGAGATCTGGCACAAGATTTATGACGTCGATCCGGGCGAGCTGTGGGAGACGCACAACGCGCTGAAGAGCCGGCTGCTGGAGTTCGTCCGCCGCCGCGTCAGCCGGCAGTGTCGCCGCCGCAATGAAGACCCGGCGATCATCGAGGCCGCTCGCACCATTCTCGATCCCAACGCGCTGACGATCGGCTTCGCCCGCCGCTTCGCCACGTACAAGCGTGCCGACCTGTTCCTGCGGCAGATCGAGCAGATGGCTGATCTGATCGACGACGCCAACCGACCCGTGCAGTTCATCTTCGCCGGCAAGGCGCACCCGGCCGACGAACCCGGCAAGAAGCTGATCCAGAAAATCGCCAACCTGAGGCACGACGGGCGGTTCTCGGGCCGCGTGGTGTTCATCGAGGACTACGACATCAACGTCGCCCGCCACATGGTGCAGGGCGTCGACGTGTGGCTGAACAACCCGCGTCGGCCGCTGGAGGCTTCCGGCACCAGCGGCCAAAAGGCGGCCATCAACGGCGGACTGAACTGCTCGGTCCTCGACGGCTGGTGGGCCGAGGCTTACAACGGCCGCAACGGCTTCTCGATCGGCCACGGCACGTCGCACGCCAATGTCGAGCTCAACGACAATCGCGACAGCGACGACCTGATCCGCGTCGTTGCGGAGCAAGTCGTTCCGCTGTTCTACAAGCGCGACGCGGACGGCCTGCCGCAGGAGTGGATCCAGCGGATGACCAACTCGATCGCGACGCTCGCTCCGCGGTTTAGCGCCCATCGGATGGTGATGGACTACGTGCAGAAGGCGTATCTGGTCGCCGCCGGCGGGCTGAGCAGCGACATGAACGTGCGGTAGGGGAGCCGCCGTTGCTGAGGCAGCGCCTCGGTAGCCGCGCTCCTAACAGCCCGCTGGCGAAGCGCCATCGACTCCCGTCTAATGGAAGCTGCGCGCTTCTGCTCACTCCTCCGGTCCCCTCCCCTTGATGGGGAGGGCTAGGGAGGGGTGATGTTGCTGGTACACGCTTCAACCCCCTCCCCAACCCT
>DASVCM010000815.1:0-4597 GCA_036381635.1 Lacipirellula sp. | reverse complement strand
CACGTGAGCGCCTGCTGGGCTTGCGCCGTCCGCTGCTCCGCAGGGGCGAGCGGTCGGCCGGTCAGCGCGATCGTCCGCTCTACGAGCGCGGCCAGCGCCCCATTGCCATGCGGCCGCGGCGCGGCGAGCACCAACGGATCGTTCGCGGCGATTCGCTGCGCGGCGGCCAACCGCGGCACGCTCGAAGCAATCAGGATCGGCACGCCCGCGGTGCGCGGCGCCGTGCGCAGTTGGTAAACGACCTCGCCGATCAGCGGCTGGCCAATGTCGCTGTCGAGCATCACGATCGCCAGCCGCGAGGAGGTCGCCGGATCGATCGCCGCCAGCAGCGCCTCGCGCCCCGTTCGGACCGGCGTCGCCTCGTAGCCCAGCCCGCGGAGCTCGCCGGCCCAGGTGCTCGCCTGCACGATATCGGGCGATGCCACGACCGCCGTCGGCTGACCGGCGCCGGCAATGAAGTACCACAGCGAGTCGGTCACATAGCTGGCGCCAGGGAATGAATGTGTCGGCGCCAGTTGCATGAGCGCCGACAGCGCCGCGAATCGCACGGCTCGCTCCGGACTTTTCAGCGCCGCGGCCAGCGGCGACGGCTGCCCGTCGGAGGTCGCCAGGATCGTCAGGTCGCCGCGGCGGCCAAGTTCGGTAATGAGCTCCACCGCAGCAGCAGTGAACCCTTCCTTCGTCGCCGTTTCCAAAGCCGCGCTCAAATCCGCCGGCGTCATCTCGGCAATCGCCTGCTTGAGCTCCTCGCTCGGCGGCCGCGAGAGCAGGGCGGCCTCCTCCAGGCCGTACAGCACCATAAGCCGCGCGTTGGCTGGATCGATCGCCCCGCCGGCGGCCCGCAGGGCGCGCGAGAGCCGCGCTGCGGAAAGCGCATGCAACTGCGGCAGCGGATACGACGCCGAAGCGAGCTGATTGGTTTCGGGGTTCCACGACCACCAGACGCCGGTCAACCCGTCGGCCGACATGGGAACAGGATCGGTTCTCACCGCGGCCAGCCGCTTGCGGAGCAAGGCCTGCGCTTCAGCCGCCGTCGGCGCCGGCATGCCAAGCTTCGCCAGCGCCGCGCGGGCCGCCGCCGCCGCGTCGGCATCGCTTGAGACGGCAACCGCCGCCAACAGGGGAATCGCCTCGTCAAGCTGCAAGTATCCCGCCAGCTCGGCCGCGTCGCGGCGGACGGTTCCCTGACCGTCGGCAAGCACCGCCAACAGCGGCTCGTTCACCAGCGGCCGCATCTCGGCCAGGGCGAGCATGATGTTCGCGCGGGCCTCTTCGCTTTCCGCGGCAGCCAGCGCCGAAAACGCCGCGATCATCCCCGGCTCGCCGGTTCCGCGCAAGTCGACGCGGGCGGCGTACCGCTCCTCTTCGGTCGGCGCGTTCAGTTGGGCAATGAGAGCGTTGATTCGCGCCGGGTCGCTGGCCGCCGCCGCGGCCGCATCGAGCGCCGCCTGGGCGAACGCCCGCAACCCCGCCAGCGGCCCCGGCTGGTTCGGTTGATCGAGCCGAATGAGCTGCATGAACCGGGCGGCGCCGAACTCGCGCACCAATGCGGCCCGTTGCGAGTCGTCGATCGGCGATTGCAAGAGCTCCGCCAGGACCACGCCCGCGACGTCAGGATGGCCCAGGTCGATCAGCATCGTGAGCGCGCGAAACTTCGCGGCCGGCGTCTCTCGCGGCAGTTCCAGCACCGCCGCCACCGCCGGGTCGCGGCGAGCAAAGTCGGCTAGCGCCGCCATGTCTGCCGTGGCTGCTTCCGCCGCTGGCAGCGCCGGCTCGGTCTCTTCAGCCAGTTCTTCTACGGGCGCTTCCTCGGCGAATTCATCAGCGGGTTCTTCGAGAGCCGCGTCTTCCTCCGCCATTGGCTCGCCGAAGCCTTCAAACGGATTGTCCTGGGCCGCCGACGGCGCAGAGATCAAGGCAAGCGCCGTAAGGACGATGAAGAGCGTCGTTCGCGATAGACAAGTGCAGTCGCAGAAGTTGTAAACCATCGGTGTGTTCATCTCAGGCCCAACGGGCCGGCAGTCAATAGCCAGGGGCGTGAGCCCCTGGCAACGGTCATGCGATTCTCTCGTAAGCCCCAACGGGGCGGCAGTGCGCTACCCTAATTACTGTCGCCCCCTTGGGGGTTTCTTCCATCCCGATCGGCTGAACCAGGGGCTTACGCCCCTGGCTATTAACTGTCGCTGCGTCGCAGCTTTAAGAGTGGCGCCCCGCGCATTCCTCACATATTCAGTCGTTCTTTCCACGCCGCCGCCTGCTTGGCGACTTCGCCGGGCGCCGTCGAGCCTTCGCTCGAAAACGCCATTACCGCTCGCTCGACGCCCAGCACTTCGTACACCGACTCGTCGATCGCCGGGTGGGCCGCCTGCAATTCGGACAGTTCTAGCTTCTTTAGCGGCAAGTCGCGCTTCATCGCCGCGGCGACCAGTTTGCCGATGATCTCGTGCGCCGTGCGCTGCGGCACGCCGCGCTTGATGAGGTATTCCATCAGCGTTGTGGCGTCGAGATACCCGCGCTCCAGCCGCTCGTGAATGGCCGGGCGGTTGAGGTCGGCGCCGGTCACCATGGCGGCCGCCAGCTCCAGGCACGACTCGACCGTGTCGGCCGAGTCGAACACCCGCGGCTTGTCCTCCTGCAGGTCGCGGTTGTACGCCAGCGGCAGCCCCTTCACGAGCACCAACAGCGACGTCAGATTGCCCACCACGCGGGCCGTCTTCCCGCGAATCAGCTCCAGCACGTCCGGGTTGATCTTCTGCGGCATGATCGACGAGCCAGTGCAGTACGCCTGCGGCAGCCGTAGAAACCGGAACTCGACCGTGGACCACAGAATCCACTCTTCGGCAAGCGTGCTGAGATGCTCGGCCACGAGCGTCAGCGCGAAGGCGAACTCGATGGCAAAGTCGCGATCGCTCGAGGAATCGAGGCTATTGGCGACGATCCCCTCGAAGCCGAGCTGCTGCGCGACATGCCGGCGGTTAATCGGGATCGTCGTCCCGGCCAGCGCCGCTGTTCCCAGCGGCAATTGGTTCACCCGCCGCCGGCCGTCGGCCAGCCGGTCGCGGTCTCGCTGGAACTTTTCGGTGTAGGCGAGCCAATAGTGGTTCGCCAACACCGGCTGCGCCCGCTGCATGTGCGTGTACCCAGGCAGGATGATGCCGTGGTCCCGGTCGCAGCGATCGACGAACGCTCGCTGCAGGTTCGCCAGCAGCAGGTCGATCCGGTCAATCGCCTCGCGAATCCACAGCCGGAAGTCGGTCGACACCTGGTCGTTCCGGCTGCGGCCCGTGTGGAGCTTGCGGCCCACGTCGCCGATCCGCTCGATCAGCGCCCGCTCGACGTTCATGTGGACGTCTTCCAGCTCCTGTCGGAAGTTGAACGCGCCGGCCTCGATTTCGCCGCGGATCGCCTCCAGGCCGGCGACGATCTGGTCCCGCTCCTGGTGCGTGAGCATCCCGGTCTCGGCCAGCATCCGGGCATGGGCGATCGACCCGGCGATATCGTGGGCGTACAGCCGATGGTCGAAGCTGACCGACTCGCTGAACCGCTCGACGCGCGGGTCGCTATCACCGTCAAAGACGCCGCCCCAGGGTTTATGCTGTTGTTTGGCCAAAGGCGGTACGGTGCGATAAAAGTGGAAGCAGCCCCGACCTAGCTAGGTCGGGGCTAGCCTGCATCAAACGTTTAGCAATCGCGAGATTATTCCAACATCTTTACAGTAAACGGCTTACAGAGGGCCGTCAATCGGCCGCGGCAGGGTCCGCTTAAGAACTAGGCACGGATAATTGGGTTCATGCCGGTCCGTCAGGCGGAAAGTGTGCGGTACGGCAAGAAGGCCCCTCGATCGGCGAATAGGCAGGTGTGAAGTAGCCGCTTACGATGACAGCTTTCTGAGCGTTCTGTCGCCTTTCCGAGGATTACCGATGTCCGAACTGCTCCAGTCAGTTACCAACCTGCCCACGCCGTTCAATATGATTGTGCTGATTGTCCTGATCAGTGCGGCTGCCGGTATTGTCACAGCGATCGTCAAGCAGCTCGGCGCCTATGCCCAGCAGCGGCAGGACTTGCTCTTTAAGCGGGAACTGATCGATCGCGGCATGTCGGCCGACGAGGTCCAGCGCGTGGTCGAGTCGCGGAGCACGCCTGCGACGCAAAAGCCGACCGTCGTCCATGCCCAGCAATACTTCGCCAGCGAAACCTGATGCATTCTTGTTTATCGCAGGAACTGATGCCATGACCGCGTTCCTAACTGCAGTCAGCCTCGCGACGACCGCGAGCGATCCCTGGGCCGACGAGTTCTTCGGCATGGACCAGGGGCAGCGGTTCGTCATCATCCTGACGCTCATCGGTTGCTTCACCGGCATCGTCATTGCGTTGGCGGGCATCCTGTACAGCGCGTTCGACGCCGCCCATCGCCGCCGGACCGAGGCGGCCCTCAAACAAGAGATGCTCGACCGCGGCATGGGCGTCGAGGAGATCGTCAAGGTCGTCGAAGCCGCCCCCGTGCCGGAAAGCGACTATATCGGCCGCTGGATCAGTTGCTGGGGCAAGCGGAAGTAGGGTGGCCAGTAGCCGCGCAGACCCCAGTAGCCGCGGGCTA
>DASVCM010000814.1:0-3617 GCA_036381635.1 Lacipirellula sp. | reverse complement strand
CGCGCCTATGTAGGGAACTGCGAAGTACTGTGTGTTTACCCAGAGAGCCCCTAACAAACCGCCAGCGGCTCCAAAGATGGCGGGCGGCCGGATGACGCGCCTTGTTGCAACCAAGACAGCAACAAAGGCTGCCGCTACGAGGAAGTATTGAAGGAGCAGGATTTCAGCACGCGAACTGGCCCAAAGGCCGGGGCCTTGGGCTTGGCTTTGCCATGCACTTTTAACTTCATCTCTATGCGGCCCTAAGAACAGCCAATGAACGGACAATGCCCAAAGCAGGCAGAGAGCAAATAGGGCCCAGAGTGCCAGCCGGGCCATTCGAATGTAAAGCGACATATTCTCCTCAGCGGCTATGCGAAGACTTGCTCGGACGCCAAGATGCCAGCCTTATGCCGCTCGCCCTGTGACTAAGTGAAAGAACTCTCAGACTGACTCCGCTTGATGCACGACGGCGCCAGTCGTCTTGTGACGCAGGATGCGTTTGATCGTGCCGTCGGGCATGCGTTCTTCCTTGAGGAGGACGTGGTCGGCGTCGTAGTCGCGGGCGGACCGCGTATCAGCGGTTTCGTCGCTGCCGCGCCACAGCGGCAGGTTGATCGGGCGCCACTGTTTAGTGCGCATCGAGCCGTAGGCCGCGTCGACGATGGCGTTGACGACATAGCCGTCGTAGAACGTCTCGCGCGGAGCGCTCTGTGCGTCCATGGCGTTGAACATGTCGTCGAACATGTCGGCGTAACCGAGGGCGCCCGGTTCGTCGCCGACGGGGAACAGCCAGCCGGCGCTGCTCTCGGCCTTTTCGGCGACGTAGCCCTGCTGTCCGGAGGCGGAGTACATCTCGAAACCGGTGCGGAGCCAGTGGTTGAGCCAGATCGTCCCTTCCGTGCCGGCGACCTCGTCGCGGAGGTCCATGCCGCCGCGGAAGGCCCAGCTCACTTCGAACTGGCCGATGGCGCCGTTGGCGTAACGGACCAGGCCGACGGCATGGTCCTCGGCCTCGATCGGGTGGACCTGCGTGTCGCCCCAGCAGACGACTTCGACCGGCCGCACGTCTTTGCCGATGAAGTTGCGGGCGATCTCGATGCAGTGGCAGCCGAGGTCGACGATGGCGCCGCCGCCGGAGAGTTCTCGGTTCCAAAACCAGTCGCTGTGCGGGCCGGGGTGCGTTTCGCGGGAGCGAACCCAGAGGACCTTGCCGATGGCGCCCTGCTCGACCGAGGCGAGGGCCTTGAGCGTCTTGGGGGTGTAGCAGAGGTCCTCGAGGTAGCCGTGGAAGACGCCGGCGCGCTCGACGCACTGGAGCATGCGGAGCGCCTCTTCAGCAGTGCGGCCGAGCGGCTTGGTGCAGAGGACGCCTTTGCCGGCCTCGGCGGCGGCGGCGACGGCTGGCTCGTGGAGGTGGTTCGGCAGGGCGACGATGACGGCGTCGACTTCGGGATCGCTCACCGCCTGTTCGAGACTGGTCGTATGGTTGGGGATGCTCCACTGGGCGGCGAATTGCTTTGCGCGGTCGGGCGAACGCGAGTAGACCATGTGCACGCGGTCGCGGCCGCGGCGGCCGTGCAGGGCCATCGTGTAAAACTGACCGATCAGGCCGGTTCCGAGCATGCAAAGACGAGGCATTGGCGAAGGTTCTGTGAAGCGGTGCGGACGAAGGAAATCGTGACGGCACGGTGAGTCGTTTTTTAAAGCCCCCGGCTTTGCCGGGGGACCGCGTTAGGAGGAGGCCGAGTTCGCTGACGCCGTCCCCCGGCGAAGCCGGGGGCTTTTATTTTCAATCGACGAGGGCCTGGCGGACGCGGTCGTCGGGCCATTTCTCTAGCGGCGAGTAGTTCGGGTGCCGGCTGTCGGTCAGGAACGGATCGTTGTGGCGGGTATTGTAGCAGCAGATGAGCGACCACCGCGGGGCGTCGCTGGTGTTCTGGTCCGATCGATGGAGCAGATTGCCGTGGAAGAACAGCGAGTCGCCGGGGTCCATCTCGCAGTACACCAGCTCCATTCGCGCAAGCGCCGCCTCCACGCGCGCCGGGTCGGCGCCGACTTGCTCGCCCGTCTTGCCGTGGTCGACGCGGCCGATGCGGTGCGAGCCACGGATGACTTGCAGGCAGCCGTTGGCGCGCGTCGCGCGGTCGACCGCGATCAGGCAGCTCGCCATGTCCGGAAACAGGCAGCCGAAGTTGTACCAGTAGCCGTAGTCCTGGTGCCATTCCCAGGCGCCGCCGACGCGCGGTTCCTTAAGCATCATCTTGTGGTGGTAGTGGTACACCTCGTCGCCGAGCAGCGTTTCCATGGCGCCGACGATCGACCGGCTGCGAACGATCGCGGCGTAGACCGAGTCCTCGGCCAGCTCGTTTCGCAGCGCCAGTCGCGTCTGGCCGCCGGCGGCGTCCTTGCGGACATACGACTCGCCGACAAGCTGGGCGTCGGCCTTGGCAATGGCGAGCAGGCCTTGCATCTCGTCGCGGTCGAACAGGCCGCGGACGAGGAGGTAGCCGTCGGCGTGGAAGGCGGCGGTTTGCTCGGCGGTAAGAGTGAGGTTCTGCATCTGGTTTTTCGTGCTGGCTTGTCGGTTGCCCCGCATTGTAACAGGATTCTGCATCTGCTGGCATTGAAGGCCGAGACAAGGCGCCCTGCGGCGGGCCGTGCCTGACGGGATCGGGAAGCGGAGAAAACGGAGGCTGAATATCGGCCTTGACCCCTGCAGCCCGGCGGCGTTCTACTCCCCGCGCGGGAAAGAGCCCGCGGGCTCGCATTCGTGTTTGGCGCTAAAAGCGGGGAATAACATGGCCAGTTTGACCAGGGTGATTCGCAGGTTTGGGGGTCGGATCGACGCGCGTCGCGTAGCGATGGAGCGCGATGCAGAGCGGCGGGCCGTTGAGCAGGCGCTCGCGCGGTTTGCGGCGCCGTACCGGTTTCACTTTGCCTGCGGGACGGTGAAGCTACCCGGGTGGGTGAACATCGATCGCGATCCGGTGTCGGAGATCGTCGATATTTCTTGGGACATTCGCCAGCCGTTGCCCGTGGCGGACGGGTGCGTCGAGCTGATTCATCACGAGCACTTTCTCGAGCACCTGGACGTGGGCGAGGGGGTGGCGTTTCTGCGGCAGTGCCATCGGCTGCTGATGCCGGGGGGCGTGCTGCGGGTGGCGATGCCGGACATGGCCGAGTGCGTGCGGCAATATTATGAGAACGACTGGCGGCAGCCATGGATGAAGAAGTACGGGTACGAGTGGATCCAGACGCGGGCCGAGCTTTTGAACATTTGCTTCCGCGACTGGGAGCATAAGTGGCTGTACGACCGCGAGGAGCTGCACCGGCGGCTGCGCGAGGCGGGGTTTGTGAAGATTCGCGACTGTGAGCGCCGCGAGAGCACGGTCGAGGGGCTGCGAGGACTGGAGACTCGGGATGAGAGCCTGCTGGTTTGTGAGGCGGTGCGGTAGCGGCGATTGCGAGCCGTCAGTCGTCATCCTGAGCGGTGCGAAGGATCTGGCGTCGCGCGCGGGACCAGATTCTTCGCTGCGCTCAGAATGACGTCGGCTGCAATTCGAATGACGGAGCAGTGCTAGCGTCCATTCTGATTGCCGGCGAGCGTCGCCCCTTCAGGGCTTTCAATTCAATTC
>DASVCM010000813.1:0-5339 GCA_036381635.1 Lacipirellula sp. | reverse complement strand
GCTGCGTGAGATCGAGCAATTGGCACGTTTCGCGGATCAGCCCCAGCCGCGGCAGCCACCCCAGCAGATCGTTCAGCAGCCGCTGCACGGACCGCGTGATGACCACCTGCCGCGGCGAGCCGCCGCGCGAATGGGGCACGTACAGCATCTGCCGCGGCCTGAGCGCCAGCAGGAAATCGGGCCACAGCTCGCCGGCCCGCTCGCGATCGCCGGCAAGCACCGCACGGAGCACGGCGACGGAAATCTCGTCGATCGGCTCGCCAAACCGCTTCGCATCGCTCGCATCGTCGCGCGTCGTCATCAGCAGCCGCGCCGCGGCCGCCGTTTCCACGCACGTGGCAATGATCTTCTGGATCAGCCCGTCTTTGATCGTCCGCAGCCGATCGTACTCGACGAGCGACTCGTGCGAACCGCTCGGCCGGCGGAAGCGGAATCTGTGCACCGCCTCGAGCAGCTCGATCAACTGCCGATAGTTTGTCCCCGCCTGCGCCAGCCACTGGTCCAGCACCTCGCGCCGCTCCGGCCGATGCGCCTCGCCGCCCCACGTGATCGCGGCGTGCTTCCAAAGCCGCCCCACCGTGTTAAGAAAACTCAGTCGTTGTTCCAGCCGTTCGGCTTCATACTCCCATTCGGTGTACAGCGGCTCCACGCCGTCGTCGACGATGTCGCCTTCGTTGCCGTCGTCGGTCGTATCGCGGTAGACGAACTCGTCGTACGCGGCCTCGAACAAGCCGTCGCTCCGCTCATCCTCCTCCTCTTCGTCGTCGAACTCGTCTTCCTCGTCGTATTCATACTCGTAGTCGAAATCGCTTTCGTCGTCGAAGTCATCGTCATCATCGTCGCCGTAGGGAATCTCCTCGTCCTCGCTCGCGCCGTCCCGCGAGCGGCTCTCGTCGCCAAGGTTCAACAGCGGCGCCTGCCAGTATTCCTCGGCATTGGCCTCGAGATACGCGAAAAACGTCGCAACCTGCGGCCACAGATCCTGCTCCCCGGCGTGCTGGTGGGCTTCGACCGTCGCCAGCCAGCGGAACGCCAGCGGATGGAACGAGATGTCCCCCTCTTCCAGCGGCGTGCGGTCGCGCTGGTTGACCCACTGCATCATCAGCGCCCGCGCGGCCACGATGTCGCCGTGGTCCAGCAGCGCTTCGATGACCAGTTGAAACGCCTTCGACGAGTCGAACTGCTCGACGAACAACCGCCAGAAGGCGACGTCCCCCGCCGCGGCGCCCGCTTTGTGCCAGGCGTTCAGCGCGCCGGAGACGAGGTTCGCCGAGACTTCGATCTCCTTGGCGACCAGCCGCTTGACTCCCTCGACGCTCGCCGAGGCGAACGTGTCCCACCATTGGGTCAGCCGCGACAGGACGCTCGAGAACCGCTGCTCAAGCTGCGAATTGTCCACCGCCGCCGCTTCGCTCCACGCCCGGGCCGCCAGATCGAGGATCTGCTCGACCAGCTCGATCAGCTCATCCACGCGCCAGTCGTGAACCGTGTTCTCCAGCGCCGGAAACAGGCTGAAATTCGCCGCGAACCCGACGATGTTCCACGGGTCGACCAGCGACCCGCATTCGATGGCCCGGTGCAGCAAGTTCTCGACTTCTTCCAGATCGGCGACCACCGGCTCCAACTCATCGCGGTCCAGCGCATCGTGCCCGGAAGTCAGCCGGCAATAAATGGCCGTCAGCATGCGGGCCGAAGCGACGCGCACCGAATTGGCCTGCTTCAGTGCGGAATCGGTGCGGCCCATCCGCGCAAACAGCAGCGCCAGATGCACGCGCTGCAGTTGCACCGCCCGCCGCTTGGCAAGCTCCTGGTTCAAATGCTGCCGCGCCCCGCCGAACGGCTGTCGCGATTGCTGCGCTTCCTCGCGCAGCCGATCGCCGTGCGGCCCTGCCGCGCTTGAGAGCTGTTGCTTGTAAAAGTCGTCCCGGTACGCCGCGATGTGCGGCAGCAGCGTCGACAGCGTCACCGACGAATCGTGCCGGTTCGGCGAATCGCCGCTCGTGCCGGAGGCCATCAGCATCGTGCCGGCCAGCACCGTGGCCGCTTCATCCAGGCGATCATCCGCCTCCACGTCCGCCGGGCGGCTCGCTCCAGTGCATCGAGCCAACAGCGCGTCGAGCGTTACCTGCTGCAGCACGAACCGGGAGTAATACCCCTGCGGCGAAATCTGCAGCGGGTCCCACTGTCCGAAGTGGTAATTCGGCCGGCGATTCACCGGGTGGTCGAAGTCATACGCCCGCGGATCGATGGCGATCTCTTGCAAGCGATCAAAATCGAACCAGGCGCGGGCCAGGATGTCCGGGTCCGTCTCTTGCAGAATTTCAATCGCCCGCGCGACGATCTTCTCGTATCGTCCCGTCGAGACGCCGGCGCCGCGAATATAGATCGGGATCGGCCGGACGTACTCATGGGCATACGGCTCGCTGCGGGCGCCCGACGAAAGCACGGGCGTCGGCCGGTAGCCGACATAGTCGTTAAGCTGCGCCAGCGCCCCGTCGATGATTCGCTCGGTTTCATTCCACGACGGCCCCTGGGCGAGCACGGCCTCGGCGGCGCGGCCGATAAAAAACGGCCGCCACAGCCAGGCCGGCGCCTGATGATGCAACAGATCGCGATGAAACTCGCAATACGCCTTGGGGAGCTTATCGGTAATCAGCGCCGTCGCCGCCCGCGCCTGCGCAACGTTCGCAAACGCTCCGCCGCCGCGCTCCAGTCGAGCCGCCGCGTCGCGCAGCCATTGCCCCAGGGCGCCCAGCGCGTCGGCCTGTTCAACTTGCTTCTCCAACGAGCGATAGAGCTCGTTAAGATTCGCCAGAAACCTCAGGTCGGTCGCCCCGGAAGAGAAATTCAAATACCCCACCACCTCGTCCAGTAGAACGTCGTCAGCGGCGGCGGGTGGGGGCAGTTTGACGTTCACGGCGTTGGCAAGTGTTGTGGGCCGAGCCCGCAAAGAGGCCCCTGGCGGAGCCGGTGACCGCCGGCGGCGGCGCCAGGCGCACGGCGCCCAGATATGGCAGAACAATCGGCGATTCTCGGCGATTGAGCCTCCCGCTCATTACGCGCAAGTCTCCGCAAAGAGAAGTTCATCCTACGGGACGCCCCGCACGATGGTCTAGGCGCCCAACAACCCGATGCGGCACGTCAGCGCAGGCATTGAAGCCGCAACGCGGCGGCAGTCAATAGCCAGGGGCGTAAGCCCCTGGTACTAGCGGTGTGAGGAACATAAATATGCCTACACCAGGGGCTCACGCCCCTGGCTATTGACTTACGCCCCCTTGGGGCTGCATGCAAATGCGTAACCCTCTGAACGCCGCGGCTATTACGCTCAAGACGACGCCATCAACGACTGCCAGACCCGCCGCAGCGACTTCTTTGTCGTTCAACGCCGGGGTGACTACACTATCATGGGGGGCGCTCTAAACTTCTAATCCAGTATCACGGCCACGGTTCCGGAAGACGATGTCCACTCTTGTCACGAAGCAGTTCGCTGCCGCCATGGTCCTCTCGGCCTTAGCCCTGGCGCCGCACGTCGCCGTCGTCCAGGCTGCGCCCGCGCTGGTCACTCGTGAACAAGCCGCGCGACACGGACTCGAACGGGCCTGGTTCGCGCAAGTCCCGGTCGATCCCAGCCGCAGCCGCGTCAGCCAGTGGTATCTGTACCGCGATCATCTGTACGCCGTGACGAACTCCGGCATCGTCGCCGCGCTGAACGCCGAGACCGGCGAGCTCCTCTGGGCGCGCCAGGTCGGCAAGCCCGGCTATCCGGCGTTTGGTCCCGGCGCGAATAGCGAGTTCCTCGGCGTGGTCAGCGGCTCGAAGTTGTACGTGCTCGACCGCCATGACGGCCGCTTGATGTGGTCTCGTTCGTTGGGCAGCGCGCCTTCTTCAGGGCCGGCGCTCAGCGACACCCACGCCTTCGTCGCCCTCGTGACCGGCCGCATCGAGGGATACAACCTCGCCGATCCTGCCGCGCAGCCTTGGTACTACCAATCGAAAGGCCGCACCTTCCTCAAGCCGACCGCCACCGGCCGCGTCGTGAGCTGGCCCACCACAGCCGGCTATCTCTACGTCAGCCGCGCCGACGAGCCGGGCGTGCTGTTCCGCTTGGAAACCAGCGCCGACATCGTCACCTCGCCGGCCTACATGGATCCCTACCTCTACATCGCCTCGCAGGACGGCTATCTCTACTGCGTGCATCAGCTCACCGGCGTCGAACAGTGGCGCTACTCGACCGGCTACTCGATCGACAGCTCGCCGGCGATCGTCGGCGGGCAGGCCTACGTGGCGTCGGTCCAGCCCGCGATCCACGCCCTCGACGCCCGCACCGGCCAACTCCAGTGGACGGTCCCCGGCGTGAGCCACTTCGCCGCCCAAGGCAAGGAGCGGGTGTATGCCTCCGACGACTTCGGGAACCTGATCATCCTCGACGCGAAAACCGGCACGCCGGTGAGCCGGATGCAAATCGCCGACGGCCACTCGACGCTGGTGAACGATCAAACCGACCGCATCTTCCTCGTGAGCGACAGCGGCCTGGTCCAGTGCCTGCGCGAAATCGGCGCCACGCAACCGACGTTCTACCGCACGCCCCCCGCCCCCGGCGCCGCCCCGCCGACCGCGCCCGTCGGCGCGACGCCGCCCGCTCCGGAAACAGAAGCCGCGCCGGAAGACGCGTCGAGGGACGAGCCGCCGGCCCCCGCGCCGGAGAATCCCTTCGCCTTCGGCGCCGACGCCATGGAAGACCAGACGCCCGCCGAAGCCGCCGACGAACCTCCCGCCGACGAACCGCCGGCAGGCGATGTCAATCCGTTTGAAGACTTTTCACAGTAGCGCTCCGAGCCAACGTTCGTTAGCCGCGATGCGGTAGCGGAGCGCGTCGACGCCGCACGGGCGCCGCCCCTCGCGTTTCGCGCCTCATGCGCCCGCCAGTCAAGGCCCTCCTCCAACATCGGCGCGATTTCTGTTTGCACGTTTTCACGACATTGGCGGAAAAGTCGCAACACGCCCCCGGAGAGCGACTTAACAGCGCCCGCCAATTCTGCGATCGCGCGATAACCCCTCCGCCAAGGTCGCCCGCCGCCGGTCAACTTCCGTCGACTAACCGCCCGCGCCGTCGTCCCAACCGACGCGCGCCGATTCCCACCGCATCGAGAAAAGACAACCACTCGCCAACACAACCAAAAAAACAAAACGCAAGAATTATTGACCGCGCATCGCCGTCACCACTTGTTCTGACCGGTCAGCGACAGGACGCTCGCCCACAGTTCGCTCTCCGGATCCAGCCGCTTCACCGCTCCGGTGGAAGTCGCCAGCGGCACATGGATGATGTGGTTGTGCCACAG
>DASVCM010000812.1:0-3413 GCA_036381635.1 Lacipirellula sp. | reverse complement strand
GCCGTGAACGCTGATTCCGTGCGCCTCTTCTGTGCGGGGTCGTTAGCCATTGCCGTCTCGTTGCGAGGTGGCGTTGATGATGAGGGAAATGCCAATGAAGTGTCATTTCAGCAGCTTGCGTCGAGCCGCGCTTGGATTGGGGGTCGCCGCCTGTGCGATCGCCATCCCGGCAAGCGCGCGCGATCATCAGGGCTATGTCGGCATAGAAGCCGGTATGGTCATTCCGCAGGATCTCCACTTCGACGTCAGCAGCGTCAAAGATGGAATCACGATCAACCACAAGAACAGTTGGACGGTCGACGGCGTCGCCGGTTACGACTGGGGCCTCATCCGGACCGAAGTCGAACTTGCGCATTCGCAAACCAAGCCGAAATCGATTGAGGTTGCGGCCATCGGAGTTCCCAACCCCGCCGCACCGGGCCTGGTCAGCGGTACGTTCGCCGACGCGCACGGCAAGCTCAACATTACCACTGCGATGGCCAATGCGTTGCTCGACTTTGGCGGCAATGGCAACGTCGGTATCTACGCCGGCGTCGGCGCCGGTCGCGCCTGGGTCAAGGATCATTACGCAATCGCTGCTTCCGCTCCCCGCTATCTGGATGATTCTGACAGCGCGTGGGCATGGCAAGCGATTGCCGGCGTCCGCTTCCCGATCAGCGACAGCCTCGAGCTGGGCCTGAAGTACAAGTACCTCAATACGCATCAACTCCGCGAGGTCGACGAGCTTGGGCGAACCGAGCGGTTCGGCCTGAGGACCCACTCGTTCCTGGCAAGCGTGCTGTTCAACTTCGGCGGTGCCGCCGCGCCGCCGCCGCCGCCGCCGCCGCCTCCGCCTCCGCCGCCACCGCCGCCGCCGCCTCCGCCTCCGCCGCAGACGAAGACCTGCCCGGACGGCTCGACGGTGGACATCAACGCGGAATGCCCGGTGCCTCCGCCGCCGGTGGTTGCGCCACAGGGCGAACGCGGCTGACGAGCTGCGATCTCTAACTCAAGGATCTGGACCGGAGGAGCAATCCTCCGGTCCTTTTTCCAGTCGCTTCAGGGCTGGCCGGCCGCATTCGACGCAATGGCAGACAAGACCGCGGCCGGGCTTTCTCGCGTGACCTTTTGGCAACACTGGGATGCCATAAGTAGCGGGACTCTGGAATTATACTTTGATTTGTGACTTGATCCGGCAGGCGTGGCTTGTGGCAAATGAAGGAAGCCACGTCCGGGTCGCTACCGGTTCTTAGGTCAGGTGCGTCGCCTTGTCTGGGGTGGCGTACCATATGAGGGGAAGTACAATGAGAAACAGCTTCAGCAAGTTGCAGGTGGCCTTGGCGGTGACGGTTGCCGCAGCCGCGTTTGCCGCTCCCGCTCAAGCGCGTGACGGTTCGCTCTACGCGGGCGTCGGCGTCGGCTACACAGATCCAGAGGCCCCTGTCATCAATTCGGTCGGTGAGCGCGACGTGCTCAAGGTAAAGGATGGCTGGGAAGGCGAGGCCTTCGTCGGTTACGACTTCGGCGCGATCCGCACCGAATTCGAACTTGCCTACGCGAGCTTCAAGCAGCGCTCGCTGACCCAGACCGATCCTGCGCCAGTGACGACCATTCCGGTCGACGGCCACAACCACGTGACGACCGCCATGGCCAATGCGCTCTATGACATCGGCGGACAGGACGGCGGCATCGCCCTGGCGGTTGGCGTCGGCGCCGGCCGTGCTTTCCTGAGCTCGGCCGTGGTCGGACCTACCGGCTCGGCCGTCGCGCTTGACGACAGTGACAGCGCCTGGGCCTACCAGCTGGTGGCACAGGCTCGCTTCCCGCTCAGCTCGCGGGTCGAACTCGGGTTGAAGTACAAGTACCTCAACACCCACAGCTTCCACTTGCACGACCCGAGCGGCGCCGAGCACTGGACGCAACTTGCGACGAGCACGGCCCTGGCGAGCCTGATCTTCAACTTCGGGGCCGAGGCGCCGCCTCCGCCGCCTCCGCCGCCTCCGCCGCCTCCGCCGCCTCCGCCTCCGCCACCCCCGCCGCCTCCGCCGCAGACGAAGACCTGCCCGGATGGCTCGACGGTGGACATCAACGCGGATTGCCCGGTGCCCCCGCCGCCGGTGGTGCAGCCGCAGGGCGAACGCGGCTGACGATCAGCGGCGGATCGAATCACGCAATCGGGCCGGGGGAGCGATCCTCCGGCCCTTTTTCATTGACGCTGGCGGCGGGCCGGGAGCTACGTGACCGGGTTTGGGAGTAGCCAAGATGCAGTTCGCCGATTCACGGGTAGCTGAAGTTTTCGCCGACTATGACGCTCGCCACAGACGCGAGCTGGCCGCTGCGCGCGACCTGCCGCCGGGGGCGCTCGGTGCGCGCAGGGACGATTTCCTCCTGCCGGTTGGCGCGGACGTCGGTGCTTTTCTCCACGCGCTGGTGATCGGCCGCCGGGCAAAGACCGTGCTCGAGTTGGGCACGAGCTATGGCTACTCGACCCTGTTTCTCGCCGACGCAGCGCGTATGTGCGGGGCGAAGGTCGTGAGTTTCGACGTCGATCAGGCAAAGCAGGCCTATGCCGGCCAGATGCTGGAGCGCGCCGGCCTGCGCGAGCATGTCGAATTGCGCTGCGGTGACGCGGTGTCGCTCCTGGCCGACGATCCGGGCCCATGGGATGTCGTCCTGCTCGATATCTGGAAGGATGCCTACGTCGCCTGCTTCGAGGCCGTTTATCCCGCGCTCGCCGAGGAAGCGATCATCGTGTCCGACAACATGGTCCTCCCCCAAGGGGCGCGTGAAGCAGTGCGCGCCTACCGCGCGGCCGTGAAGGCGAAGCCCGACCTGCAGACTGTACTCCTGCCGCTCGGCAGCGGGATCGAGGTCAGCGTCAAGTGGAGCTCGGGCAACCCCAAGCTTTGAGCCGCGTCAGATGAGCATCTTCACCGCCGATACCACGAGCATGGCGGCCAGCGCATAGCGCACGAAATTGTCGTTCATCCTTCCGGCAATCAAGGAACCGGCCACGATTCCGGGGACCGACCCTATCAGCAGGCTGGCAAGGAGCCAGCCATCGACGTTGCCGAGCCAGCTATGACCCAGAGCGGCAACCAGCGTCAGCGGGATGGCGTGGATGATGTCGGTGCCGACGATCGACTTCGCATCCAGTCGAAGCGGATAGACCAGCGCCAGCATGACGGCGATGAGCGCCCCCGCGCCGACCGATGTCAGCGTCACCAGCACGCCCACGACCGCGCCGCCCGCCACCGTCAAGACGATCTGGCTGAATCGGACTCGGCGCAACGTGTGCTCGAGCGCAACGTGCGCCACGCGAAGCGGCCGGACGATACGGTTGCGGAACACCATCAGGCCGGCCGTGATCAGCAGGGCAATGCCGAGCAGGTCCATCAGCGTCTTGGATTGGAGGTGCCCGTGGTGGAACATGG
>DASVCM010000811.1:0-3764 GCA_036381635.1 Lacipirellula sp. | reverse complement strand
AGCTAACAGCTAATAGCTCTCAACATGCCCGCTACGGAACAAACTTGGCGCAATCAAAAGACGCTGCACGCCGTCTTTGGCGCGACGGCTCTGGTGATGGCCATCGCCACCATCTGGATGATGGCGTCGGACCACAATCGGGAGTGGAAGGACTGGCAGCTCAAGGATCGCCGCAAGGACGCCTGGATGACCCAGTCGCGTCGCGATTCGCTGGCCGACCAGTACGACGCCGAGATGGCCCAGTTCGAGGCCAGGATCCGCAGCTTCGATAGCCAGCCAATTCCCGAAGGCGTGGTCGAGGACTTCAAACAGCGCGTGCTGAATCAGGATGCCGCGCTCAACAGCGATGAGGCTGACGAAGCGGAGCCCGCGGCTGAGGACCCGCAGATTACGCCGGTAGCCTTCCAGTCGCCAAGCGGCGACGCTAACGAAGCGCAGTTTAATGAACTCGAGGAAGCCGTCGCGGAGCTGGCTGACGAGGCGAAGGAGGCGGCTGAAGTCCAGGCCGAAGTCGACAAAGCCCGTGCGGAACTCGAGGCGTCGCAATCAGAGCTCGCCAAACTGAAGGAAGCGCCCGCCGAAGGCGAAGAAGCCGCGGCGGCGGCCGATCGCGAAAAGCAAGCCGCTGAACTCGAAGCGAAAATCGCCGCTCAAGAAGAGGCGCTCGCCGACGCCGAAGCGAAGCTCCGCGAGGCGCAGGACGAAGCCATCGACTCTCGCGGCGAAGCCCTCACGGAGTTCAACGACTTCATTGCCGAAGCCCGCCGCCGCGAGAATGCGCTGGTCGCCCGCAAGAAGGCTCTCAACGGCGAGCGGACCGCGAAGGTCAGCGAGCTGGGCATCAAGATCGGCCGCGGCGACGATAAGCCGAGCATCGACGCCGTTCAGACCGACATCGACCGCCTGGATGAGCAGATCGGCCAGCTAACCGCCGGCATTGCCGTCGCCAAAGAATACCGCACCGACCTCGAAGCGATCGTGGCCCGCGCCGGCGCCGACAAGGCCGAAGCGACCAAAAAGCTTCAGGAGAAGAAGGCGGAGCTGGAGGCGCTCGACGAGCAGGTCTATGCAAACACCTCCAATGTTGGCGAATGGGTAACCCGCTGGCCCGTGCTGAACGCTCTCTACAGCGGCAACATCCGCATCGAGCAGAACTGGCTTCCCGACCTGACGATTAACTACAACTTCTCACAGGTCGCCCGATTCGACCGCTGCACGACCTGCCATCGCTCGATCGCCAAGACGGCCCCCGGCGCAGCCACCGAGCCCCTCTACCCGACCATTCCCGACGAAGAGCGCGACTTCACCGTCCAGCTCATCACGCCCGAGACGCAGCCGGCCGAAGGCGTGACGCTGAAGGACGCCTATGGCATGGTGCTCTCCGAGTCGGGCATCATCAGCGACGAAGACGTCACGGTCCATTACGTCCTTCCCGAGTCGCCCGCCGCCAAGGCCGGCATCGAGGCGGGCGACGTGCTCCGCGAAGTGAACGGCAATCGCGTCTTCACGCCCGCCGAGGCCAGCGACCGCCTGATGCAGCTCGTGCCGTTCGGGTCCGCCGTTCCGGTCTCGATTCGTCGGGGACTCGATCATCCATTCACCGCCCACCCGCGGCTTGATCTGTTCCTGACGGACACCAGCCCGCACCCGATGAAGGACGTCGGCTGCACGATCTGCCACGACGGACAGGGAAGCGGCACGTCGTTCCCCTGGACTTCGCACACGCCCGATAATGCCGATCAGCAGAATCGCTGGGCGCTCGACCTGGGTTGGTTCGACAACCACCACTGGATCTTTCCGATGAAGCCGGCGCGCTTCGCGGAGAGCAACTGCCTGAAGTGCCACCACGAGAAGGGCGGCCTGCAGCCCAGCGAGCGGTTCCCCGAAGCGCCCGCGCCGAAGCTAGTCGAAGGCTGGACATTGGTCGAGGATTTCGGCTGCTTCGGCTGCCACGAGATCAACGGCTTTGATGCGCCCGAAGTGACGGTCGGCCCTGACGTCCGCCTGGAGCCGCTGTACTACGAAGCCGCGTCGCAAATGTTGCGCAGCCCGGCGCTGACCGACCGGCAGCGGGAACTGGCCTTCACGGTTCGCAACGAGCCGGAGAACGACGAGGCCAGGCATGAGCTTCTCGCATCGTTCAACAAGAAATCCGGCGACGGCGAGCTCGCCGCGGCGACCGGGAGCGAAGGCGAAGACGCCGCGACGGGTGAAGAACCCGAAACCGCCGACCAGGCCAAGACCGACGCCCGCGAATCCGCCGACCTCGCAAAGCTGGCCAACCTCCTGAAGGACGTCGAAATTCCCGGCGAGTACCGCAAGGTCGGCCCCAGCCTGCGGTTCATCAGCTCGAAGGTTGATTACGACTGGCTCTATAGCTGGATTCGCAAGCCGTCGGACTTCCGGCCCGACACGAAGATGCCGCAGTTCTTCCTGCAGTACGAGCATCTGAGCGAAGAATCGGACGCCGCCGAGCTCGCCGAGAGCCAGCGATTCGAGCCGATTGAAATCCGTGCGCTCACCGAGTATCTGCTCAATGCGAGCGATACGTTCGAGTACGAGCCGTACGCCGAGGGCGTAACCGAACAGCCCTCCGCCGAGCGCGGCAAAGTGGTGTTCGAAACCCGCGGCTGCCTCGCTTGCCACGCGCACGACGATTTCCCCGAGATCAAAGCCGCCCAAGGCCCGAATCTGTCAGAATTGAGCGCGAAGCTGAACCACGAGAAGGGCCGCCAGTGGCTCTACTCGTGGGTGAAGCAGCCCAACCGCTACCACGTCCGCACGGTGATGCCGGACACGTTCCTCGATCCGATCGCCGAAACGAACGCCCAGAACCAGCCGACCGGCGTCGTGACCGACCCGGCCGCCGACGTGGTGGCGTACCTCCTGGGCGTCGAGAGCGATTGGCAGCCTGAGAATGTTCCGGCCCGCGACCAGTGGAGCGAAGAGGACCGCCAGTCGCTGGCTGATCTAGCCACGCTCTGGCTCACCAGCGACGCCATCCCCGCCTCTCGCGCCCGCAAGTATCTCGAAGGCACGGGTTTCGACGAAGGCCAACGCGAGAAGCTGAAGTCTGACGAGCGCTTGCTCATTGGCTTGAACGACGAGAACCGCGTCGAGCGGCAGCTCGAATTCGTCGCCCGCCGGACGATCGGCAAGTACGGCTGCTTCGGCTGCCACGACATCCCCGGCTTCGAGGACGCCAAGCCGATCGGCACCGCGCTGGTCGACTGGGGCCGCAAGGAAACCTCCAAGCTCGCGTTCGAGAACATCCACAAATTCCTCGAAACCCACGGCATCAATCCGGAGAACCCGACCCACGAAGTTACTCCCGGCGAAATGGACGAAGCCGCCGTCGCCATTCGAGACTCCGAAGGCCAGCCCGGCGTGCGAAGTGAGGACCCGGCCGCGCACACGCCCGGCGCACACGCCGGCCACCTCGATCCGGCCGACTTCAGCGTTCAGGACAGCTACTACATCCAATCGCTCAACAGCCACGGCCGCGACGGCTTCCTCTGGCAAAAGCTTCGCTACCCGCGCAGCTACGACTACAAGACCACCCGCAACAAGAACTTCAACGAACGGCTGCGGATGCCGAAGTTCAACTTCACCGACGCCCAGCGCGAGGCGGTGATGACGTTCGTCCTCGGCCTGGTGAAGGAACCGCCGGCGCCAAAGTACCTCTACAAGCCCGACGCTCGCCAACAGGCGATCGTCGACGGCCGCCAGGTGCTCGACCGGTTCAACTGCGCCGGCTGCCACAC
>DASVCM010000810.1:0-5833 GCA_036381635.1 Lacipirellula sp. | reverse complement strand
CACCAGCACCGGCGGCCGGCTGGACTTGAACTGCTGGAGCGTCCGCTCGCGCTGGTTCTGGCTCTTGTTGCCGTGAATCGCCGCCGCGAAGATCTTGCTCCGCATCAGATGCTTCACGATCTTATCGGCCCCATGCTTGGTGCGAGCGAACACAAGCGTGCGACCCGCTGGCGTGTTCTCGAGCCACTGCTGCAACAGCTTCGCTTTGGTTTGCTTCTCGACGAAGTACACCGACTGCTCGACCAGCTCGGTGGGCGTGCCGACCGGGACGACGCTCACGCTCTCGGGGTTCTTCAGCCACTCCTGCGCAAGTTTGCGAATCGGCTCGGGCATCGTTGCCGAGAACATCAACGTCTGACGCTCTTCGGGCACACGGGCGATGATCCGGCGGATGTCGGGGATGAACCCCATGTCGAGCATCTGGTCCGCCTCGTCGAGCACGAGAACTTCGACGTGCTTTAGCTCAACGTGCCCCTGATTCATCAGGTCGAGCAAACGCCCAGGCGTGGCGATAATGACGTCGACGCCGTGCTGTAGCGCTCGCACCTGGTTCACCTGCGAAACGCCGCCGTAGATGACGGCATGCCGCAGCGCCGTGAACTTCCCGTAGGCGGCAAAGCTCGCGGCGATCTGCGCGGCCAGCTCGCGCGTCGGAGCCAGCACCAGGCAACGCGTCTTCCGCCGCGCGGCGGGATTGCTGCTAGTGCGATTGCGATCGCGACGATCACGCCGCCCCTTGGCAGCCCCGGCCTCTGGCCGGGGGTCGGCTTGCAGCGCAGTTGAGTCGCTTGGCGCCTCGGACTTACCCCCGGGCAAAGCCCGGGGCTGCAGCACGATTGAACTCAAAATCCGCTGAAGCGTCGGCAGGGCGAACGCGGCGGTCTTACCGGTGCCAGTCTGGGCGCAGCCGACCAGATCGCGACCCGCGAGGATCACGGGAATCGCCTGTTCCTGAATCGGCGTGGCGGTTTCATACCCCTTGGCCGTTACCGCGCGGAGCAGCTCAGGGGCGAGTTGTAACGAGTCGAACTTCATTCTTCTTCCAATGCTTTTTCTGGTCGCCGCGGCGACCGTGGCGTTCGGCGACGGGTGCGCAGAACATGGTCGGTAAGTCGCGGACGCCTGGCGCCCGGAACACCCGCCGGCCCCCTCGGCAGACCTCGGGGTGGCAGGGTTCGGGGCACAATGCGTGCGCCGCGAAACGTGTGTAAGGCCTGTGCCAACTGGCGAGCGATCGCGAACGACGCTCTCCGGCACGGCGTTGCCGCGAGGGGCAAGAAAATCAGTCGCGGTCGAAAGGCGGGGAAGCCGGGCGGCCTTCTAAGCATGAAGGCGGCCAATGCGGCAGCGCGACGTTCGAAAGTCGAATGATCCGGCTCGCGTTCAAGCGGAACGAATTCAGCCGGTCTCGCACCTTGGGGTACAGAGCAAGAATAGCAGCGCCCCGCGCCGAGTCAACATGGATTGGTCGTTGCCGCCCCGCTTAGCCCCCGGTCAGTGACCGGGGGCCTAAACATACCGCCGAACGCGGCGCCGATATTCTGCGAACGCTTCGCCGTGCATGGCCGCCAAAAAGCGCTCTTCCCGAAGAATCTGCACATGAAACGCCGCCGCCAGCGCCGCCGCCGCCAGCACGACGATGACCCGGCCGTGAACGAGCACGCTCCCCAAGGCGACCAGATCGAACGCCAGATAAATCGGATTCCGCGAACGGGCGAAGACGCCGTCCGTCACTAGCGGAGCGGAAGAGCGACCGGGCTGCCCGCCAGAACTCTCCTCTTCGATCCCCATCCGAAACGAAGCGCCCATCGCGTGAATTGCCAGCGCAAACGTCGCCACGCCCGCAACCAACATCGCAGCGCCGAGCAACTTCAGGGCTGTCGCATCGAACAGTTGCTCATTAAGCCACGCCGGCAGCCAGCCCGGCCCGCGGCCATCGGCATACGCCGCTAGCAGATACACCCAGAAGACCAGCAGCGCAAACGCCGCCGCCTCGAACGCCTGCGCAGCGAGCGACGGCTGCTTGCGAACGACAATCGCTCGCACCCCTCGCCGAGCGAGGCTGATCACTCGCGCGGCGATCAGCAACCCGATGGCGATGATCGCGACAAGCGGCAAGTACGTAAACACGCCCGAATGATAATCGCTTAAAGCGAAACTATGTAGTCGTACGCCCAACGGCAGACGGTGGCTCCGCCGACAAGGAACACGCCCAGCAGGCCGAAGCCGATGAGCATGCCGACCACGCCGCCGACGCCGTGCGAGCTGGCATCAAGGCGCCCCTCCGCGTCCGGCTCACGGCGTTCCAACCAGTCGAGCTGCACCTCGGAATCCCGCAGCAAGTAGTCGACGTCGATCTCCACCGCATCGCGCCGATTATGAAAGCCCGTGGGCGCCAGCGCCGCCTTCAGCAGCTCGATGCCCAGGCGAAGGTAGCCGGCCTCATTGGCGACAACGACGCACTCATCGGGCCCGCCGCCGTACTGACGAATGAACATGCGGGCCCCCTCCTTAGGAACCGTCTGGTCGAGGGCGGCGACGATGGGTTCAATGTGGGCGCGGTCCATAAGCCAACTCAGCGCCATGAAATGTGCTTGCGGGAAAGTGGGAAAGGGGCGCTGAAGTATAGGTCATGCGAATATGCGGGCGGGTTCGCCCCGCGTTGGTTTTTTCGCCGTTCATGTCGCAATCCTGCCATACGCTACTTCCCTTTCACGCGGGTGGCCCGCGATCCGAGGCGGCCGATCGATTCGCCCAGCACCTGCCGGGCGGCCTGAACCTCGGCGGCCGTCTGATGCCGGGCGGCGGCCTGGAGCTCCATGGCCAGCGCCGCCAGCGCCGCATCAAGCTCACTGGTAAGCACGTGCTCGCCAAAGGCCGACAGCGAGCGGCGGATCAGCGATTCCGCCCGCTCCTGCTGCGACGGCGGCAGTCGGCGGAACATGATCGCAAAGGTGCGAATGAACTCGGCCGTCGTCTGCGGCTGCATCGACTCCGAGGCCACGACCGCGATCGCCTCGAATGCGTCGTACAAATGCTCCACGACATCGTCGCGATAGACGATCGGCAACGGCCGGCGCTGATCCTCCCCGGCGTCTCGCTCGTCGGCGACCGACCAGCGGGCGAGCAGATCCCGGAGGCTGTGGAGCACGAGCAATCCCGGCGAAGGATTCGACTTAGCCGTCGACACCGATGTCCAGGCGATGATCGCCAATTGTTCGATGGCATACGCCGGGTCGTTCTCCAGGTCCCGCTGCTGCTCGATGCGGATGGCTGCCCGCACGGCGCCAGCCAACTCGGCCGCATCACGAGGCGAATCGGCGCCAACCTCGGCCAATTCGTCGTCGAACGCCACATAGCCGCCAACCGCGATCTTCAGAACGATCTCGACGCCGCGACCCATCTTCGCCGCGGCATGGCCGAGGCCCTCGAAGTCGATGCCCACCACATAGCCATGCACCTCGGACTTGATGATCTCGCAAGCGGCGCCGCGCGCCTGGGCGGCCGACCGCACGGCGCCCAGCCACGTTAGTTGCCGCTCGCGGGCACGCAGTGCGTGGTCGTGAATCTTGTCGATCACCACCACGGGCCGCATCTGGTTCACGGTCGTGTACAGCAGCACGATCATCAACACCATCGCCGCGAGCGTAAACAGCAGCGCTAGCGCCGCGCCGAACACGGGATTGAATGGCTCGTCGACTGTCGCCAGGATCAGCAGCGCATAAATCGCCAGGCCGACGAAGAAGCCAAAGTACACCTGGTTGATGCGACGTCGGAGGAACTGGTCATACACTTCGTGCGTGAGGGCGCCGGCCGCTTGCTGCACGGCCAGCAGCAGCATCGAAAAGGTGATCGAAACCACCGTGATGACGCCGGCGGCAATCGCGCCCAGCAGATCGGCGGTGGCCTGGCCATTGCGAAAAAGATATTGCCGCAAGGCGCCGCGGAGCGGATGATCGCCCTCGGAGAGCAGATAGTCAGCCGCCGTCGCCGCCGCGGCCAACAGCAGAAAGCCGACGATGATCAGCGCCGGAATCTTCAGGAATTCGGCGAAGGCCCGCCGGATTGTCTGCGGGAGGCGGCGAATGACCGATTCGCCGTTGACGGCGCGATGCTGGGGAGCGGACATGTCTGGTTATTGCGGGTCGTGAATTGGTGTGACAGTTATCATTGGCGAGCTCTGTCGCTGGCGGCCGAAGCTCGTTTTTGGCGACAGAATTCTTACTCGTTGGCGTCACAGTGTTTACGTGCGATTCTTGAGGCGTGAGAACTCGCCTGAGGCGACAAAACTCCGCCGGCGTCGGGAGTTGCACCGCTGGTTGAATTGCCTTCCGGAGCAATTGCGTTTTGGGATTTTTGGGTCCTTGTGGGCTCGTTTCTGAAATGGGGGGGCGGCGTCCCAAAATCCGCGTCCAAGTGGAATTGGATCAGTAAAAGCCGAGGTCCTCGCCGTGGCATTTGTGTGCGGCAGGCGAATCTCGATCAGGACTAAACCCCTTACGCTTAAGTTGGCGGCGCGCATCGGCGGCTTTGACCGCCAGCGGACGCGTGGGCACGCGGCAGTTCGAAATGACGGAACAGCTTTCAACGGTCTAGGGCAGCGGCGAGAGCGCGCCGGGCATAGATCGAACCTAACAAACGGCGTGGCCACTTTCAGCAGAAAGTTTCGGAAATCTTTGGGAGGAGAACGGCCGCGCGCAAAGGCGCAAAGCCGCCAACAAAAGAAGGCCGAAGCGGGGCGGTGCTCGGCGGCCGCCAAGAGAAGTGAGGCGCCTGACAGCCCGCCTAGAAGAGGGTCGTAAACCCGGCGGCGGCAAAGTGCTGGTCGTTGGTAAAGGCTTCGGTCAGGCCGAGGCGGCGCATGACGGCGAAGGAGATGCAATCGACGATGCCCGGGTCGCCAGGGCGACCGCGCTCGTATTCTTGCCAAGCGTCACGCCAGTCATCGTCAGTAGGCACATGAAGGGCTTGGTCAGCCTCCAGGCGGCGCATCATTTGAACTACTCGGTCTCGATAAGGACGCCTGCTCGCCGCATTTCCGCATTCGAGAAGCACATAACTTGTGCTGCAGAATTCGCAATTGGCGGCCTTTGCCTTCCGGTAGGCTTGCTCGGCGACCCCATGCCATTGATCAGCGCGATCCCACAAGGCAATCAAGCCGACGGTGTCGAGGAACACCGTACTCACGGCTGATGCTCATTATGGCGCGCAGCGGTGTCGTGAACGCCGGAATCGAACCGCTCGTCGAGCAGTGCATAAAGCTCGGCGGAGTTCGAACCGATCTTCTTCGGCTTTATGTCTGGCACAACGGTAACAGGCGTATTCTCGGGGAGAGCGACCGGCTCCAGCGGTCGAAAGACGCCGTTTTCGTAGATGGCTGGGATTTCCATGGTACGCACTCGCGGCGAGGGGTGAGGACTCCATCAATTGTAAGCACCGCTGCAGGCCAGCGTTAGCCCGTTACGGCTGATGCTCGTTATGATGCTCGGCGCCGTAGGGATCGCCGGAATTAAATCGTTCGCTAAGGATTGCGTACAGATCGGGCGAGTTACTGCCAACCGCGGGGGGCCTCGTTTTATCTTGGACGGTGCGCGGCTCGAACTCGATCTCGGCACCCTGAGGGAGCGAGAGGGGGGGTGACGAGCCGGATGGTCTCGTGATCGACGATGCCGCGGATTGGAGGGCATATCCCGCACCCCGCATTGGCGACACGCCTGTGGGACCCGGGCGAGGACTGCAGCCCCGGGCTTCGCCCGGGGGCAGCGGGGCGTTGGGGCGTCGGCCCGCGGGATGGTGAGCGACCCCCGGCCAGAGGCCGGGGCTGCATTTGTTG
>DASVCM010000809.1:0-3124 GCA_036381635.1 Lacipirellula sp. | reverse complement strand
CCGCGGCCGCAGGTGCGGATCACGGCGCTGATCTATGACTTGAGCCTCGAAGATGTCGAGCGATTGGGGTTGAACTGGGGCAGCGCTGGCAAGGGGAACACGGTCGGCGCCGACGGGCTGCCGAACCAGGCGCTTTCGTTCCAATCGGCGACCGTGGCGCCTTTTGTCACGTCGAACGTGGCGCCGTTTGCGCAGACCGAGGCCGGCGGCTCGCTCACAGTGCGCAGCCTGACGCGCAATTTTGATATCACTACGGTTCTCGACTTGTTGCAGACTGCCAACGACTCGCGACTGCTCGCCAACCCGAACGTCACGGTCATGGATAACGAGATCGCCGAATTTAAGAGCGTCTCGGAGATTCCCTATCAGCAGATTACGCAGTCGGAGCTCGGCGGACAGATTGGCACGACAGCCTTCAAGGAAGCCGGCATCACGCTGCGCGTGCAGCCGACGGTCGCCGGGGACGGCACCATTGAAATGCTGGTGGAGCCGGAGTTCAGCCGGCTCGCCGGGTTCACGCCGCAGGAGGATCAGCCGATTCTCGACACGCGCAAGGCGACCACTCGCGTGCGGGTGGCCAATGGCCAGACGCTGGTGCTCAGCGGCCTGCGGCAGCGGAGCGACACTGGCGAGTTCAACGGCATTCCGTTCCTCAAAGATCTGAAGTATGTCGGGCCGCTTTTCCGCTCTCGTGATACGAATGTGCGCGAGAGCGAGCTGATTGTGTTCATCATGCCGGAAATCACTTGCTACGATCAGCCGCTGGAGCCCCGGGAGTTTCAGGCGGGCGAGACGGTCAATTGCCGGCTCGAGGGCATTCCCTACGCGGAAGGGTGTGCGCCAGTGGGCGCCGACGGGTGTGCGGGCAGCGAGTTGATTCCGCTGCCGCCGCTTGATGGCGAACTGCCGCCGCCGGTGGATGGCGAGGCGCCGGCGGAATTGCCGCCGGTGGAGACGGTTCCCGCGGGGCCAGCCGAGGCCAGCGCGGCGCCGATGCGGCCTGGATATGACGCCCGATTCCGAGCGGACGGCCAGGCAGGGTTGCGGGCGCCGACGATCTTAAGCGGTCCGAGTAATGCGGAAAGCGAAGCGGCGGCCGCAAAAAAGTCGTCGGTGTGGAAGCGGATATTCGGGTCGTAATGGCGGCGCCGATTGCCCCTGCGGCGTCGCGATTGGGCCGCCGCTTCCGCGGAAAGCTAGATTTGTGTAGGGCGCCCGGCCAGGATGGCCGGGCTATATAGCCGAGCCTTCCTGGCTCGGCGAGATGCATCTCCGTGGCGATGAATATGGCGATCGTTCGTCTTTTACTCTCAGCGAAGCTGGCGGCGCTGGCCGCTATGCTGGTCGGCTGTAGCGAAAGCGAGAACGCGATTCCCGTGATGCCTGTGGCGCCTGCGGCGGCCTCTTCGCCGGCTGTGGCTCAAACAACGTCGACGGCAGGCGAGCCCAAACCGCCGGTCGTTCCCGCGAGCTTGGCGGACGAACCGGCCTCTGAAACTGACAAGCCGACAACGCCGAAGCCAACCGCCGCCGAGTATACGCCGCCGTTTCCTGATCGGGTGGACCTGTTCGTGCCGCCGAAGCGGCAGGGCGGCGTCGTGTTGAAAGAAGGCGGCACGGAGGACGCCGTTGAGCTACTGGGGTTCATCCGGCTCGACAAGCAGCAGGTGGTGCTGTCGGTCAACGGGCAGTTGACGCGTATTGCCGAAGGGGACAGCCAGTACGGGATCGAGGTGATCTCGATTCAGCCGCCCGAGGTGGTGTTGCAGCGCGGGCGGCAGCGGTGGCAGGCTTCGCTGGAGAAGTGATAGATAGCCCGGCCATTCTGGCCGAGCGCCGAGCCAGGATGGCTCGGCTATATAGCCTGCTCCGCATCTTCCACTTCCCAGGGGCTGGACGGCTTGGCCGCCGGGGCGGGGTGTAGCTCGGCTTCTTCTTCGACGACGCGGACCGGGGCGGCGATGCGGTGATGGAGCAGCTCGGTGGCGACCGAGCGCATGTTGAGGATCAGGGCCATCAGCGCCGCGGCCGGGATGATGAAGATCAACGTATTCCCTTCGACGGCCAGGATGCCGCGATCGAGCAGCTCGTACAGCGTCCAGATCGGATTGCTCATCTGCAGCAGCGTGTAGCCGGAGTTCCGCAATTGGCGCGACGTGAGCTGAATGACTGTCGGTACGCCGATGGCAGTCAGCAGCAGAATCACATGGAGCAGGAACGCGGCGGCCATCGGCACGTACACCCAGCGGCGCATAGTGACGACGAGCAGCCGGCCGAACCCGAGGAAGGCGACGACGTACGACCACGCCAGAATCAGAAAATAGACGGCCGTCTCGATCGGCATCCAGGGCGTGCCGACCGCGCCGGAAGCGGCAATAACGACCAGGGCTGCAGCGATTAGCAGCGTGAGATTCGACACGGCAAACAGATAGCCGGTTCCCGGGCCCGGATTGAACAAACTGAGAAACGCCCGGCCTGTCGTCGACTGCGGCAGCGAGCGCTGCACGCGGCGCGAGAGGTGGGGCCATTCGCCGGTGAGCATCGTGCCCATCACGTACCAATAGCCGGCCGCGACGCCGCCGGCGAGCACCATCAGCATCGGCCACTCATTCATTCCATTGCCTTGCCAGGCGTAGATGGCGTAGGCAAATCCGCCCACCCAGCCGCAGAAGCAGGCCTGCTGGGCGAGCATCCAGCGGCGCAAAGGGCTTGAGCGGTTCTCGCTGATGAACGCAATCTGCGCGGCGGCCGCGGAATGGACCAGGCCGAACGTCGTTACATACAGCGTGGCGAGCACCGACATGGCGAGCCAGAACTCCGGATCGCGGTAGACGTAGGATCCCTCCTCGATGATGGCGTAGCCGAGCATCACCGCGAGGATGAAGGCGCCGGCGAGTCCCAAAACGAGGCCCACGGAAATGACGACCTGCGTGTTCTTCACGCGGGCGACGGCGCCGATGAGGAGGCTGACGATCGATAACGCTAGGGAACCCAGGACGGCGACCGAGAGCAGTATGGCGAGCGTGATCGCGTCGACGCCGCGGAGCAGGAACGTAAACGCGATGCAGGGACTCACGGCGCAGAGGTAGACGAGCATCTGCACGGTCGCGCTGGCCAGTTTGCC